>NZ_AOME01000103.1 GCF_000336935.1 Halococcus salifodinae DSM 8989
GAGTGGTCGTCGCAATCACCAACGACGAACGAGGAGACAACCCTGGCCGCGAGATGCTCACGGCATGAGACGGATTCTATGACACGCTCGGAACTAGTAATCGAACACGCCGATGAGGAGGCAGTGTTCCCACCGGAACGCTGGGCGGCGACCTTCCGGTCGCACGCCTAGCGGATCCTCAAACGGCTCAGCGACTACCTCGGCTATTCGCCACCACCGCTGTTGGAACGGATGGCAGCCGACGCCCAGAAGATCCATCAACAGCGTCCAGTCCTACAGGAACGGTTCGCTACCGCCGCTCAACCGACCGCTGGAGTTAGCTAAAGACGGATGATTCTATGGCCAGCGTTATAACTCGTCACTGGCAAATACAGGATAAGGTGTTCACAGCGTATGTTCAACCGAGTACTCCTCCCGACGGACGGTAGCGACGCAGTCACGCCAGCGGTTGAGACAGCGATTGATATTGCCGAAACGTACGGTGCAAAACTCCACGTCCTCTTCATCGTTGACCCGCCCTCCTCAGTTTCCAGTACAAGTGATGGGTTCACCGGTCTGGACAATCTCTTAGATGGGCTTGAGGAAGAAGGCCAACACGCCACAGGCAAGGTTGCGGATAAAGCGAAAGACAGTGATATCGAGACAGAAACCGCTGTTCGGCGAGGAAATCCTCACGACGATATCCTCACGTATGCTACTGAGAACGAGATCGCCCTGATTGTCATGGGTACTCACGGTAGAACAGGTGTCAAACGGGCACTGCTGGGGAGCGTAACTGAAGATGTGGTTCGTCACTCCGAGATTCCGGTCTTAACTGTGCACCGAGAACCAGAGGAGTAGGCATTTCCCACCGATTATTTGAGTGTTTTCCCGGAGTAGCTATTGGAACAGCGTGTCATAGAAAGAGTCGCATGGTGTTCGGTCATGGTCCGAGAAGCCTGCTACCGCTGGTTCTGAATAGCGGAAATATTGTTCCCGCATCAGACACTGATTCTCGGCCTGCTGTTGACGTGTGTGACAAATTCTATGACACGCTGATTGGAAGCGTAAATGTCGTCTCGAGTGAATTCTTAGTGCAAGGCTGCTTCGTCGGCGGATTCTTCAGGCTCGGGAACAAGTGCTGTGTTGAATTGGGGTACGGCGTGGAGATCATAGAGATTCACAGATTTGTTCGATGTTCGAGATAGCGAACATCAGGACGATCTCGATCGACTGCTCACCGAAACTGACGACGACAAAATCAGCAAGCGCCTGACGTTCATCAAACGGCTCTACAAAGGTGCAACGCTTGAGGACGCTGCCGACGACGTCGGCAGGTCCTCTGCGACGGCTACTCGTTGGGCACGACGATGGAATCAGGGCGGGCTCGGTCTCCTCACCCCGAACTTCGGGGGCGGCAGGCCCCCGAAGCTCGATGAGGACGAACAAGACGAACTCATCGAACGGCTTCGTGACGGTCAGCCATGGAAATCACAGGAGGTTCAACACCTTCTGATGGAGGAATTCGACGTTGAGTATCATCCGCACTACCTCGGCACGTTCCTTCGGGATCTGGGGCTCTCGTATGCGAAACCACGGCCAAAGCGTCCCCATCAGCCAGAGAATCCAGACGAGATTCTCGAAGAGCGCGTCGATGACGCGCTCGACGAGGATGAACAGCCACACAACAAACACGCGGGTGATGACGAAGAAGGATGGGTTGTCGAGGAAGATGTCTGTACTGACGGCGGAACCGTGATTGGGTTCTTTGATGCTTCACACCCACAGCCGTACGATAATTCGCGACGTATCTGGTATGTCGACGATCCACACGTCGAACGGCCGTTAGTCAAGACGGAGGATTCTGCGGTTGGGTTCTACGCACTCAACGGAGAGAGTCTCGTGACATTCACTGAAGACGAGACGAAAGAGCGAATTTGTGAGGTCCTAGAGTTGATCCGCGAGCAGAATCCCGGCAAGCGGATTCTGCTCGTCTTGGACAAGCACGGATCGCATATTCGGTAGTTCCCAATCGAGTTGAGAGGCGGAGCTAAAGCGTTGGTCTGATTGGGAAGATGTCTGGTTGGGTGAATGTGTTAGAAGTACCTCAACCAGACGGCTTCCTTTCGGCGTGGGATGTCAAAGGAGTAGCGGCGGATGTGATCGGAGAGCTTCCCCTGCCAGGGATCGAGGGCTCGCCCCTCGATCCTGGCGACATCTGGTCCGTCGTTATCCTCGCTAGCGTCAATCAGACCTCCGTTCGGGAGGTCTGCGCCGAGAATCACGAGGCTCCCTGCGACGACACCGTCTTCGACTGGCTCCACACCCTCGATCGAGGCTGGCTCGAGTTCGCCGCTAACCTCCTGTTCATGCAGTTGGCCATGACGATCCTCGACCCCGACCGGTCGAGGATCGTCTCCATCGATTTCGTCGACAACCCCTATCACGGCGTTCATCTCGACGAGGAAGGCGAACTCTGCCGAATGAGTCCCAAAGACGGCACCACTACCTGCCACCGCTACTGCACCGCCTACCTCGTCTCGAACGGCAAACCGATCACGCTCGCGATGACCTACGTCCGCAGCGACGAGAAGCAAGCCGACGCGGTCGAGCGCGTCCTCGACCGCGTCGAGGCCTATCCCTTCGAGATCGAGCTGTTGCTGGCTGATAGCGGCTTCTACAACGAGCGCGTCATCCGCCGCTCACAAGACATCGCCGCGACAGTCGTCCCGGTCGCTGAGAAGGGCGACCGTCTTCAGGAGAAACTGGAGACGTACAAATCGTACATGACGACCTACCGGATGTACAAGGATAGCGAGCGGGAACTCCGCCTCCCGCTCGCGGTTTCGGTCTCGTATCAGAACGGCGATCGGGGCAAGCACGGCGAGGTGGTTCGAGGGTATGCGGCGTGCGATCTGGGCGATCGCACGCCCGCACAGGTCGAGCACCGCTACCGTAAGCGATCGGCGATCGAATCCAGCTATCGGCTGTTTCGGAGCGCACGAGCGGTAACCTCGACGCAAGATCCGATCGTGAGGTTTGCGTTCGTGGTGGTAAGCTTCCTGCTGGAGAACCTGTGGTTGGTGCTCCGGTGGGCGGTCGTCGCCCGCCCACGCCGGGGCGGGCGCGACCTGCCCGAAGAGTTCACGTTCTCGGTGTTTTGCGACTGGATCCGACACGCTCTGGAGCAGGAGTTGGAACGGCGGTGGAAGATCGAGATGAACGGAGTCGGCGTACCGGATGCGTACACCGCGGCCGCGGGCTGAGCCAGCCCGCGGCCTCGGGGGTGCCCTTCGTGAGCACCAGCTGTCGGCTGAGATCTTGGGAGAAGCCGGTGCAGGAAGCTTCTGGAACGCGGCCACGACATTGTGGTCTGGTGAACCGGTCCACCACGACATTCACCACAACAGTCCACCGGTTCAGAGGATTTGCTGAGATCTCAATTGGGAACTACCGATATTTGCGAGTACACGCGGAAGCGTGCCCATCAGCTCGGAATTGATCTCATCTTCTTACCGTCTGGATCGCCACATCTCAATCCAATCGAGAAAGTTTGGGACTATCTCAAGTGGACGATGTGTCCAATCATCGTCGAGAATGAAGGCGAATTCAAAGTCTTTGTCAAGGATGTTTTCGAGCGAATAACTCTCCGAATCAGCTACGCACAAACCTGGTGTGAGAAGTTCCTCGATCTTCAGAAGTTGTCTCAGTGCCTGAGTGATCTGCGCAACGTTTGGATAGTGGAGGAGCACGGCTGTTTCTATGAGGTGGAAAAATCGAACGACGGCAGCGGGTTCGCTGGATCTCTCACTGACCAATATTCATTTCTTACGCAGACCACTCGAGCGCTGGCTGACTGCCTACGCCTACTTCTACAATCACCTCCGGAGCCACCAAGCGCTTGCAATCAACCGCCGGTCGAAGCTGCCGGGCTAAGTTAACAGTGCCTTCAATCCTATAACATCAGTGAAAAAGGTATGTTGGGTAATACCAAATGGCGTTATATGGGGACCGTATCCAATAACGGTACTGATACGCCCAATCAAAACCTATCTCAGAAATCCGGCTTCATACCGTGTCCAAGCTGTGGCTCTACTAATGAGAAATTCTACACGTACTGCCGTGAGTGTGTGGAATCCTTACGAGATACCTCGCAAACCCAGTATCTACATCTCCCACAAGCACAGTAAGTTTAGTGATATTTAGTATTTCCATCACCAACTCTGACAAATTTGTGCTCATAGTGTCGATCGCTCCACCGAACTCACGTCCCAGAAACAGTTAGCCAGGAGGTTTGATAATATTATCAGACAAGTTGATCGCTTGAGCGAGCGGCACGTACTCGTCGTTTCACGAGAGATAGTGGACGAGAAGAAAGCATAATCACCTGTCTTATCCATCGCAAAACAAAACAAGGAATATGGCTCGATATCCGCTCGGCGGCGGAGTAAGCATATACCTCGGCTTTCATCTCCTTGTGTTAGGACTGTTGTCGTATATTACTGGGCTACCGTTCTTGATACCGAGTCTTGGTCCATCGCTATTCCTTCTTGGAACGTTACCAGATGGCGAAATGAATTATCCACAGCGGATCATCGGCGGGCAATACATCGGTGTGATAGCTGGGTTCGTCGCCTTTCACCTCATCGTTGGCAATATCGATCCAACAGTAAGTCCAGCGCTCTCTTTGGGAGTTCTTCGACAAGTGTTTTCGAGTTTCGCGGCCGCCCTTCTCTTGACGTTTGGTATGTATCTCGGAGACGTGCAACATCCACCAGCATACGCGACAACGCTCATCGTGTCACTTGGCTATCTCACCTCCCCACGTAGTGTGGGGGTGTTCATGTTGGCTGTGCTAATAATGGTAGGTATACATGAAACCATTGGCAAACGGGGACCAATATGGAGCCTCCCTTACGAGCAAGACGAGTAGCCGGCGATCAGACAGAAAGTCACAATCAACGACGGTTGATCCTTCTATTCCTCATCATCGGCCATCCGTACCGTAAGTACGGACGGCTTTGCCTGCCGTACTACCTTCTCAGTCACGCTGCCTATGAGATGGCGGTCAAGACCGCTTCGGCCGTGAGTACCCATGATGATGAGATCAATATCGTTGTCTCCAGCGTAGTCGCGAATCATTTCGTCCGGCGTCCCTCGTTTGACAGACGTAATAACGTTCTCCACACCGGACTGCTTCGCTTGTTCCATCGTCTCGGTCACTATCTCCTCACCATCCGCTTCGGCCTGATCAAACCGCTCATCACCGCCACGGACATTTAATGGTCCGGATGTGATATCTACGATAGACAGGATATGAAGGGTCGCAGTATTGTTGGTCGCAACACCAAACGCTTCGTTCGCCGCGTTTGCCGCCGCCTCACTCCCATCGGTTGGCAGTAGCACGTGTTCGTACATCTCTACTCAATTGGATCGCCATGGGTAAAGTAGGAGGGGGCGCTAGTGAACCAGGTCCGCCAATTGTTCTAGGGGACTCTCGTAACCAATAAATGAAAGCAGCAAACTGGCGGATTAATCGACTTCTGATTCAGTCATACAAGAATAAACCCTCCCGACATCGCTCTCCCTGCAGGGTTCGTCATAAACACATCTCAAAACGTCAAAGTTGAGGTCCTGTGATCAACACCGCACCTGAGAACGTTATCGGATCAAATAGGGACGTTCCTGCTCACAAGCTAACCCACAACTTTGATCGCACTATCTCGAACGACAGATTCTCAGAAGAGAGGGTGGATGTAACCAATACTCATAACAACGGTTCCTTCTTACCATATCGACGGTAATAGTAACTATGGTCGACCAATCGACGGAGCGAACAGAGCACGGGCTTCGTCGCCGAAACGCCATACGAGCACTTGGCGGAGTCGGGGCTGCCGGCCTCCTCACCGGTTGCAGTTCGAATATCGACGTGCTCTCGGGGGGTGACTTTGAGGACGGGCGGCGTAACATAGTGTTCGTCAATAGCGACGACCACCGCTATGACTTCCTGAGTTCCATGAACGAACCGGGCACCCCGACGTTCTTGGAAACGCCCAACATGGACCGCATGGCAAAGGAGGGCGCACATCTCAAGAACGCCTCGGTCAGCACGCCGCTGTGTGCGCCGTGTCGGGCCTCGATTCTCACCGGACAGTACGCTCACCAACACGGTGTCATCGACAACCAACACATAAAGACCGATCACGTCCCATTCTTTCACAAGTATCTCCACGACGAAGGCTATGAGACCGCGTACATCGGCAAATGGCACACTTACCAACTCAACAGCGCCGAACCACGCCCCGGTTTCGATCACTGGGTGAGTTTCGAGGGTCAAGGCCACTATTTCGATCAGACGTTGAACGTTAACGGCAAGAAAGTCGAGCGCAAGGGGTACATCACCGATATCTTGACCGAATACGCCCGCGACTGGCTCAAAAACCGTGAGGGCGACAAACCGTTTTTCCTGTTCCTCTCGCATAAAGCACCACACGCGTGGTTTTGTCCCGCGCCACGGCACCGGAATCAGTACGCAAATGCCTCCATCGAGTACCCGAAAACGATGGCAGACACCGAAGAGAACTACACGGGGAAACCAGACTGGGTGCAAAACCAACGCGAGAGCGTGCGTGGTGTGAACTACATCTTCGGTGGGCGCTTCGACTTCGACGAGTTGTATCGACGGTACAGTGAAACGTTGCTGGCGCTTGACGAAAGCATCGGAGCTGTAATGGACCAACTCAATGAGTCGGGCGTCGCCGATTCGACCTTGATGTTATATATGAGTGACAATGGGTATTCACTCGGCGAACATGGACTGATTGGCAAGCAAACTGCCTACGAACCGTCGATTCGGGTGCCAATGCTCGCGTATGCCCCTGGAATGATAGAACCCGGAACGGTCGTGGACGAACACGTGACCAATATCGATATTGCGCCGACCATCCTCGCAGAGGCCAACCGTTCTCCGCCCGACTACATGAGTGGACGGTCGTTTCTGCCAGCACTTTCCGGTCGAGACATGAGCGAGTCCAAAGAACCGTTCTACGAGTCGTACTGGGGAGGATTCCCAAAGCATCCAACCATGTTCAGCACACGCCAAGGGAAATACAAGTATATCTGGTACTACGGCCCCTCGAAAGACGAACTGTATGATCTCGAGGCCGATCCGCTGGAACAGCACAATCTGCTTGGGAAGAAAAAACACGAAAAACGCCACGAGGCGATGCATGATCGGCTGTTCGACTGGATAGAGGCGAACGGCGGCGTCCCGATTCCACTCCAGCGAAGCCGACGGGGGAATCAAAACAAAAAACGACCCGAAGATGCACCCAAGACAGTCCCGAACGATTTCACGTGAGCTCTGATCGAAGAACGGTACTGTGATTCTGAATTAAACCGGCAACCAGTATTCCAAGCTACTGTGCTGTGAGTACTGGGACATCACTCGTCCGGACAATACGTTCGGTTACACTCCCGATGAGATAGCGTTCGAACCCAGTCCGTCCGTGTGTCCCCATCGTGACGAGTCCGATGTCTTCATTGGGCTGTGTTGAATCGCCATAGGGCGGTGGATTTCACTGCTTGACGGAGCGTTTGATGTTGTAGACGACACACATCAGGGTGATTTCTC
>NZ_AOME01000104.1 GCF_000336935.1 Halococcus salifodinae DSM 8989
ATTTGCGTCATGGCTAACTCAAGTCTCCCGCTTCAGCGCCTTTGATTTAGCGACCCATCCTGCCGCCGTCTAGTGATTCAACACAGCCCACTGAACTGGTTCAAGAGAAATCACGACGCACTATCGAAGTCCCGCTCCAGATAGCTGAGCTCTGTCTTGAGGTCCTCGAACATGCGAGAGTAGTGACGTCGAAGGGAAACCGGAATGCTCTCGCCGACGCTGGAACAGGAGTGTTTCTCGCTCACTCAGCCCTGAAGGCATCAGTATACACTGCAGAGAGCAACCTGGAGCTGATAGAGGATCCGTCCGCCGTCACGGAAGCTGAGGAGCGTGGGGCCAAGATCGAGAGGAGGGCCGACGAAGTACTGAAACAGGTGAAAGCAAACGTTGAGGAGACTGTTTGACCGGCTTCCTTTGCTTCAGAACCGAGAGCATGGCCATCGAGTGCTTGAATTTTTATCGAGCGATACCATGGACTCGATATGGGCGAACGCACATGCTATCTGGCTATCTGTCCGGAGTGTGACCTCCGGGTATCGGTCGCCGACGAAACGTGTCCCGAGTGTGGAACAGAATTCGATACTGAGGAATAGTAAGAATCCGAGTCCGGTGTTCATTTCGGACTCGGTTTCCGTCATTTCGCGAGCGTGCAACCCATCAGCTTGTTGCCGTCACTACCGGACCTCTCGAAGCTCGATCATAAGGAGAGCGTCGGGGCACGTATCTCTTGAAACCTCATCTCCCTTGTGGAAGGTATAGGTACTGAGGGCACAGGAGAAAGGGGTTGAACAGAAATTCGCCCCTCGAGATTCGGCGGTAGGAGCATTATTTCTTCCGATACTATTTGATATTAACCTTCGTACGGTACCCTCAGGTACTGCGTCTGCGAAGAGTCTCGTAAGGATGCTACACACTCTCGACAGTACGTGTAGAATTTTTCATTAGCAGAACCACAACTTGGACATGCTATGAGGCCAGATTCCTGGATTGAATTTTTAGTGGGTGTGTCAGTACCGGTATTGGATACGGACCCCATACCAAGCTATTTGGCGTTTGTGAACATACCACTTTCGCCAGTATCTTGAACACAACCGGGCACACACTCTTAGAAAAATGGCATCTTCAACAAGTACATTGGCGACGGCTCGCGTGCTTCTCGTCGGAACAACTAATTGGATTCCTCAACTTGAGGACGCGCTTGAAGAGCGTAAGCGAGCAGTAGTTAGGACAGTCGAAACGGCAGAAGCCGCGATTTCTGCTCTTGATGAGCACCCAGTCGAGTGTGTTGTAAGCGAGTACACCCTAGATGAACAGACGGGACTCGAACTGCTTCAAACGATTCGCAATGACACTACCTCGCTTCCCGTGGTGCTCTGTACGGCATCAGGATCCGAATCGATTGCCAGCGACGCGATCGCCGCGGGAGTAACAGATTATATCGCCGTCTCAGACCCGATCGACGAGCGTATTGACGACATTTTGAGGCGACTCGCGCGATCCGTACGCACGTCCCGGCGGACCAACACCCAGCGAGAGCGAGCTAGACAGTTCGACGCGTTCTTTCACGACACCCAAACGGCCACCTGGGCGCTCGATTCGGATGGATCACTCCAACGCGTCAACCGGACGGCGCGTGAGATGATCGAACCAGACGCCGAATCAGTCGTTGGCGAGTCCTTCTGGACGCTTCCCTGGTGGACGCGATCGGATGAAACTCAGGCGACTGTCCGGAGAATTACCGAGCAGGCCATCGCCGGCGAGTTCAGCCATACGACTATCACCGCAGCGTTCGAAGACGGGACATCACGGACGCTCGAGGTCTCGGTCCGCCCTGTTCGAGATGAAGCGGAGACGATTGTCTCGATCATCGTCGAGGGCGTGGACGTCACCGAACGCGTCTCGCTCGAACGTGAGCTTCGTGAGTCCGAAGAACTCCACCGGATCACGCTCAACAATATGACCGATACGGTTCTCATCACCGATGACGACGGCGAATTCACCTACGTCTGCCCCAACGTCCACTTCATTTTCGGATATACTGCCGATGAGATCAACGAGTCTGGCAACATTGACCGACTTCTCGGGCCAGACCTCTTCGATCGCGATGATCTGGCTGAGGAGGGCGTATTGAAGAACATCGAATGCACGGCGACCGACAAGGCGGGTCGCGAACACACCCTGCTGGTGAACGTCCGGGAGGTGTCAATTCAGGGTGGCACACTCCTCTATAGTTGTCGTGACGTCACGAAGCGTAAACGGCGCGAAGAAGCGCTGGCTGGACTCCACAAGACGACACGCGAACTACAGTATGCCGAAACTACCGACGAGGTCGCCCAGCTCGTCGTCGACGATGCAGCCACCGTTCTCGATCTGGATGCCAGCGCGATCTACCTCTTCGAGACCGACGAGAACACGCTCGAACCGGTTGCCGCCTCGACCGGCATGGAACGTCTGAACGGACCGCTTCCAACCCTGCGAACGGCCGATGACTCAATTGTTGGTCACTGCTTTGTCGAGGACGATACGCGGTTTTACGATGACGTACACGACTCGAAACATCTCGACAATCCGGCAACTGATATCCGAAGCGGGGCGTACATCCCACTTGGCGAGCACGGAGTATTCATCGCCGCCGCCGAAACGATTGGCCAGTTCGACGACGTTCTACGGGAACTTACGGACCTACTCGCAGCGACAACTGAGGCTACTCTCGATCGGGTCGAGCGCCAGAGCCGACTTCGGAAACAGGATCGGGAACTGCAGCAGCGTAACCAGCAACTCTCGCGGCTCAACGAAACCAACGAGATCATTCGCGAGATCGATCAGGCACTCGTCCGGGCCGGGACACGCGAGGAGATCGACCATGCGGTCTGTAATCTGTTGACGACAGAAGACCGATTCACGTTCGCGTGGATCGGTGCTACTGACCCCATCGACGAAACCGTCGAGCCACGTGCGTGGTCCGGTGCGGAGCAGGGGTATCTGGACAGTACGTCGTTCCCGACCGGAACAGCGGCGATGGATCCAGCGGCACGGACTGCAACAACCAAGGAGGTACACGTGGTCTCGAACGTCGCTGATCGCCTCCGTGAAGCGTCGTGGCGAAAGGAGGCACTCACGCGCGAGTATCTCTCCGTGCTGAGCGTGCCGTTGGCCTACGACGAGTTCACGTATGGGGTGTTGACCGTTTATGCGGATTCGCCGAATGCGTTCACCGAGACGTCCCAGGCCGTGTTCACCGAACTCGGCGAGACGATCGCCTCGGCGACGAGTGCGGTTGAGCGGAAGAACGCGCTGCTGTCGACCTCGACCACACGTCTCGAATTCGAGGTCCGGGATCCAGCGTTTGTGTTCACCCGGCTTTCCCAACAGGCAGAGTGTACGCTCACCTATCAAGGCGGGGTGCAGCAGACCACCGGTGGTGTCTACGTATTCGTCACCGTGGCAGGTACGCCTGTCGACACCGTCGTCACCACGGCACGAGAGATGGTATCGATCGAGAGCGTCCACCGTATCAGCGAGACCGACGAGAAAGCAGTGCTCCAGCTGCAGCTCACCCAGCCGTTTTTCGCGGTCGAGTTGGCCGATCATGGAGCCGTTCTTCGAAACAGTACGGCTGACGGTGAGACCGCAACGCTCGTGATTGACGTCCCGCGTAGCGACGACGTTCGCCCCGTCACCCAACTCATCACGGAGTCGTTCGCGGACGTTGAGCTTCGTTCGAAAGAAACTCTCGACCACGCATCGTCCCGGAATTTTCAGACAGAGTACCTAGAGCAGCTCACAGACCGTCAGCTGGAGGTGCTTCAAACTGCATACTACAGTGGGTTTTTCGAATCGCCGCGCGAGAGTACGGGCGAGGAGATCGCGGCAGTACTTGGGATCTCGCCGCCCGCCTTCTATCGGCACGCACGAACCGTCCAGCGGAAACTGTTTTCCACATTGTTCGACGATATTGGAATCTCTACTGCTATCTCCGCAGATTAGACGAAAGCCAGCAAGCGGTATCCACCAGTACCTGGGGCATTTGTATCCCATACCATTTTCGTGACTAGCGCGATCAATGTTCAATAACGAACAACCTAAAGAGCCAGTCATTTTCTGATTAACGGTCACAAATATTGCCTGATATACCGTATGATTCGATGATGACACTTCGAGATGTCGATCGCGAGACTGACGCTGAAACGCCGTATGAGTGCTTCGAGTGTGGAACGATCGTCGTGACAACGGAAAGTCCCGGTGTGTGTCCGGACTGCGGCGGTGAACTGCGCAACCGTTTGATTCCCCTCGAGTGATCATGGCTTCCGGATCACCCCGTCACGAACCCCCCGCCGAGGACGCCACCGATTTGACCGAGTTCGAATCGGCACTCGAGACGGCTCGTCGCCAACTCGCTCGTGCAGCCAGTCACCTCGATATCGAGTCCAACACGGTCGAACGACTCAACCACCCGGCCAAAGTTCACGAGGTGTCTGTCCCGCTCGAACGGGACGATGGCTCCCTCGAGATGTTTACTGGCTACCGGGCACAACACGACAGCGTGCGTGGGCCGTACAAGGGCGGCCTTCGATTCCATCCTGGTGTAACCCACGACGAGTGTGTCGGCCTCGCGATGTGGATGACGTGGAAATGTGCCGTTTTGGATCTCCCGTTCGGTGGTGCGAAAGGTGGTGTCGTCGTCAACCCAAAGCAATTGAGTTCTGATGAGGAGGAGCGGCTTACCCGCCGATTCACTCAGGAGATTCGTGATTCCATCGGCCCGAATCGGGATATCCCAGCTCCTGACATGGGCACCAATGAACAGACGATGGCGTGGATTATGGACGCCTACAGTATGCAGCAAGGTGAAACCACACCGGGTGTTGTCACCGGGAAACCGCCTGTCGTCGGTGGGAGCTACGGCCGGAGTGAAGCGCCTGGGCGGAGTGTGGCGATCATCACTCGCGAAGTGTGTGAGTACTACGATCGTTCATTAGAGGGAACGACAGTTGCGGTACAGGGTTTCGGGAGCGTTGGTGCAAGCGCGGCTCGCTTACTCGATAGCTGGGGAGCGACTATTGTGGCTGTGAGTGACGTGAACGGCGTCGTGTACGATCCCGAAGGTCTGGATGTACAGTCGATCCCCTCGCATGACGAAGAGCCGGAGGCAGTGACGAAACATGTCGATGACGCCCTGACAAACGAGGAACTCTTCGAGCTCGATGTAGACGTTCTGATTCCGGCAGCGATCGGCAATGTCATCACCGAAGCGAATGCCGACGTGATCCAGGCAAATATCATCGTCGAGGGTGCGAACGGCCCGACGACATCTGCAGCTGATACGATTCTCAACAACCGCGAAATTCCCGTCGTGCCGGATATCCTCGCGAACGCTGGTGGCGTAACCGTCAGTTATTTCGAATGGTTGCAGGATATCAACCGTCGGTCGTGGTCGCTTGAGCGAGTCAACAACGAACTCGAAAAGGAGATGTTAGCGGCGTGGGACGACGTCCGGTTGGAAGTCGACGATCGGGATGTCTCGTGGCGGGACGGGGCGTACATTGTTGCGCTCTCCCGGCTTGCAGAAGCCCAAGAGGCGCGCGGGCTCTGGCCATAGGATGTACTTACCATTTCAGTAACGGAGTCGGATCGGACACCAATCGAGTTAGTATTGCTTCAGTTTGTCGATTTGATGGGATTAATATCACATTTCCTCAGGCGGTAAATTGGTCTGGCTGAGTTCAACTCATCTGCTTATGAATCCACAACTCACTCGGGAAAGCAACCCTCATTGGCTCTGATAGCGGAGCGATCGTATGTTGCGATCAATCACCTCACGGCTGTTTTCGGTTTCGAATCCTCGTGAGGTGTGGCTCATCACGGTGGCACACGCTGTCAACGAGTTCTACAGCGTCGCGCTTCCGCCGATCTTGCCACTGTTGGTGAACGACTTCGCGATCACGTACGGGGAGGCTGGAGCGTTGCTGACCATCTTTTTCGCCACCTACTCGATCTTCCAATTGCCGGCAGGCGTGCTCGCGGATCGGATCGGTCAGCGGTGGCTCCTCGCGGGTGGAATGATCGTCCTCTCGGCTGGCATCCTCATCGCGGCGAGCGCACAGGGGTATTGGACCCTCGTCATCGCCGAAGTGATCGCCGGCATCGGTGGGAGCACCTATCACCCCTCGGGCATGTCGATCATCAGCGATCTAGAGAGCGGTGCCACCGAGGGCAAAGCCATGGGCATTCACGGCCTGGGCGGGGTCGTGGGCACCGCTCTCGCCCCGGCGCTCGTCGGTGGGCTCGCCGCGCTGTTCGATTGGCGGCTCGCACTCACGGTCAGCGCGGGCGTGGGTGTCGTCTACGCGGTCGTGTTTCTGGCTGCCTTCCACCCCAAGAGTCGTTCGGACGGCAACGCCCCGATCGAACCAGATGGTGGGACCGACGAGAGGGCTGCGCCGAGGTCGCCCGAGGAATCTGACGGATGGGTGGCCGATCTCACCAGTCTGATCTCGGTGCCGCTCGAACCCTGGGTCGCGGTATTGTTCCTGGCCAACCTCGCGATCGCCACGGAGCTCGGCGCGGTCCGGACATTCGCGACGTCGTTCCTTGTTGAGCAGGCAGGCACGACTGCTGGTGTCGCCAACGCGATTTTCTTCGTGCTTCTCGTCGGCGCTGGTATCTCCTCGCTCGCCGCTGGGTCCCTCGCCGATAGCATGGATCGTCGAGCGCTCGGTTTCGGCGCGCTCGCGGCTTCGACGATCGTACTGGGTGCGACCGCGGTCGTGCCGTTGGTGCCGATCGTGCTGTTTGGGTGGTTTTTCCTCCTCGGTATCGCGATGTGGGCTGCTCTACCCGCGATGAACGCGATCACCTCTCAGTACTCCGAACGCAGGTTCAGTGGGAGTCTCTTTGGCGTAATGTTGACTGCGGGCTCACTCGGCGGTGCGATCGGGCCCTTGCTATTCGGCGTCGCCGCTGAACGGTTCGGTCTTGGTGCAGCGTTCCCACTTGTCGCGATTATCAGCGCGGGCGGCGCTATTGCCTTCCTCGGAATGTATCGGATCTGATCATCGCAAGCCGTGTTTCAGCACTAGATGAGACCCCTCTCAGCTGTTTCCTTTGGTGTTTTCGTGAGACTTGTAGGGGATTGGACGTCGTATTGCGTTTAACATGACATTTGTCTCTATTGAATCGCTAGATGGCGGCGTGATATGGGAGCGAATCAAAGCAGTTTCGTCACCGTCAATGCATTCCGCTAACCACAGAAGAGTTTCCAGACAAGTCATTTATGGTTCCGGACGTTATGTCACTACATGGCACATGTACCAGAACAGCCGAAACAGTACGTCTGTGAAGGGTGTAATAGCATCTATGTCGGACTCGTCACTGGGGGCCGACGAGAAGATCACACCTATGCTCCCCCTGAGGAATGTGCCGCCTGTGGAAGTACTGAATTTGTTGAAAAAGTAGACTACCCTACTCATTCGGGGTGACTATGCAGATACGGGGACAATATAGTCGCTAAAGAACATTTTCTTCTGCCAATACCCGGCGAACATCTCTGGATGGAAATCAGTCGGCAGGGATCAACGAGACGACCGAGCTTGAATCGGTCTATGCCGCGGGTGATTCTGGTGGCTACTCGGGGCATCGAGGATTGTGCGACAATTGGTGGGGCGACCGCGAACTCGTGTCCTTGAACGGCACAAACGCAGAGGAGAGAAACTCACAAGAGACGGGGCAGCAGCCGAGCCCTTGCTCAATTGGGAACGTGAATAGAAATGACACTCTCAACAATAGAACAACACTGGAATTTAAATTTGGAATTTGACAGAACAAACACGACTAATTAGGATCGACAAGGCGACGAAAGATGTGGCTCGAAATTGCCAATCACCGGCGTTGGAACGGAATTCGTGGTCTTCACCATTGTTCCGCATTGGGAGGTGAGGCGTTCGGCGCGGCCATCGGGGCACTGCCGTTGTTTAACCATGGGGTAATCGTCGTCCTTGTCATCAGTGATGTTTTGCAGGACCACTTTAAATGACTGGGGTCAAAACCATACGAGGAGAGCACCCGATGTATGATACGATTCTCATCCCGACCGATGGGAGTGAGGGAGCGAAAGCAGCAGCACGACACGGTGTGAACCTCGCAGCTGCTTTCGATAGCCACGTACATTTCCTGAGTGTCGTCGACGAACGGAGGTACACTGGCTCTATCGCGGACACGGATTCCGTGGTTCGAGACCAGCGGGAACTGTTCGAACGACAGGCAACTGGCGCGGTCCAAACCCTCGAAGAAATTGCAACTGAAACGCCCGTCACATGCACTACAGCGGTCGAACACGGTGTTCCATACGAGACGATTCTCTCCTACGCCAACCAGCACGATATCGATCTGATCACGATGGGGACTCACGGCCGAACTGGCTTCGACCGCTTCCTCGTGGGAAGTATGACCGAGCGCGTCGTTCGAACGAGTACTGTCCCGGTACTCACATCTCGACGCAAGCCAGTTGAGCACACAGACTACGATCGAATCCTGATTCCAACGGATGGCAGTGAGGCTGCAACTGCCGCAATCGACCACGGTATAGCCATCGCAGAACAGTACGATGCCACGATCCACGCACTCTCTGTTGTTGACTCCAGTGCACTGGCGGGCTCCTACGATATCGGAGTCGGCCCTGACATAATCGAGCCCTGGGAGGAAGACTGTGAGCAGGCTGTTGCAGACGTCACTGAAAAATGTGAGAATCGTGGTCTCAACAGTATCACAGAAGTCGCACAGGGAACGCCCTATCGTGAAATTCGAGATTATATTGACAATGAAGGGCTGTGTTGAATCACTAGACGGCGGCAGGATGGGTCGCTAAATCAAAGGCGCTGAAGCGGGAGACTTGAGTTAGCCATGACGCAAAT
>NZ_AOME01000105.1 GCF_000336935.1 Halococcus salifodinae DSM 8989
ATGGCAGCGACTGCCCCACCGCTTGGCGTTACGGTGCTCGCCGCAACATTTCCGAGGAATTCGTTGATGGTCTGGTTAGCGAAATTCATGTCTGGCCAAGAGGTGGGGACGGTCAAGTATCTGTTCCGGTCAGCGATTCAATTGAGAATCCACTCCATACCGCTAGCAACGTATTCATCCGTCTTTAGCTAAGGGAGGAACCGCACGGCTGCGGCCGGAATCGAATGGATAAGGCTATCCTCGAATCAGGGATAGGTACCGCGATGACTGATTCGGGCGACGAGCGTTCGGCGGGTACCAACGGGAATAACTCTCGAAGCGCTACCAATCGGCAACTGGCTCTGTTTTGGCGAATTGCGGTCGTGCTGGTCTCTGTAACGCTCATATGGCTCTTTGTTGTATACGTGGGTCGGACGTTCTTTGGTCCGGGCTACGACCGCCTTGGACACGTCGTGAGCGCCGTACTCACTTCTGTGCTGGTCGTTCCAGTGGTCGTGTTGGCTCGTCGCTTCCTCGATCAGCGTCCGTGGGCTGGACTTCGGCTCCCCTCACTACGGAGGGGTTGGCGGTCGCTACTGCTTGGGATGGGATGCTACGTGATTCCCGCTACCATCGGATTGGTGATGGTTTTGGTACTTGGTTGGGTCGAGATAACCGTCGATACATCGTTCGGTGAGGTGGTACCGCTCCTCCTCAGCCTGATGGGACTCGTCTTCTTGTCCGAGGCGCTCCCCGAGGAACTCGTCTTTCGAGGATATATCTATCACAATCTCAATACTGCGCTCCCTCGGTGGGCGGCCGTGGGTGGACAAGCGGTACTGTTCGCCCTCTGGGGAGTTGCCATCGGAGCGGCCCCGACGATTGACCGAGTTGTCTTCCTCTTTGGTATGGCTCTCATCCTCGGTATGATTCGAGCGATCACCGATGATGTCTGGGCGTGCATCGGGTTTCATTTGGCCTTTCAAACCACCCAGCAGTTCCTCGCTCCTCACTGGAGTGGCGACCAGTTCATCGTCAGTAGTCCTCAGATGCTCGAAGGAGTTGCATTCGGACTCGTCCCTTTCGTACTCGCTGTACTGACACTCGAAATACTAGTGCAGAAGAATACAGACTGGCGAGAAACGCATCCCGACGAGTCATAACTCCTACCGAATGCGAAAGCGACCGACGCTGATGTAGGGGTCAGGTACATTCGTCCTAGGCCGCCGTTATCACGTGGTTCTTCGGTTAGCTAAAGACGGATGACAACGTATTTAACGATGATTTCGACACCTGCCCCTCACAGCTCGCCAATACGAGTGTTGACTCGTTCAACGGAGCCGACAAGAGCAAACTGATGGTAGTGTTCACCAGTACCGTACACGCATTCCCGACGGCTGTACTGTCCCTCGATATTCCTCCCGACATCACCGATGCGATGCCAGCTCTCCTGTCGTTTCTTGGAGAGCGCACCTGTAATGGATTGGCGGCGGACGACATAGGTCCCGATTTCATCGAGGAGGGTGAGAACACTCCACACAATGTTTAAATCGCACTAGCTCGAAGTTACGGAGTTCGCCGACGACATCGACGAGGAAACCCTCGTAATACGATACAACTGGAACGATTTGCCATGAGTCTCGAAGAACCACGCGACCGAACCCAAGCGGTCGGCATCACCGACGACGGCCTCGACTACGACGCGCTCGCGGATCTCCTCGGCGACACAGTGGTCGGCCGGGAGACCCACCGAAACGCCGAGGCGCTCATAGTACGACCCGATGAGGTCCAAGACGCGCTGTTCACGCTGCGCGACGAAGCGGGGTTCGATCACTGTTCGTGCGTCACCGCTCAGGAGTACGAGGACCGCTTCGAATCGATCTATCACCTGAAGAAGTACGCCGACCCAACCCAGGAGATCTCGGTGGTGGTGCCAACGCCGCGAGATGAGCCGGTGAGTCAGAGCGCAGAGCCGGTCTACCGGACGGCGGACTGGCACGAGCGCGAGGCGTACGACCTCGTGGGAATTGAGTATAATGACCACCCCGACCTCCGGCGGATCCTACTGCCCGAAACGTGGCAGGGGCATCCGATGGGACTCGACTACAACCAGGACAAGCCCCAAGTCGTCACCCTCGAATCACACGCCAACCCGATCGCCGACGATCACCGGGAGGACGGCTCGGACACGATGTTCCTCAACATCGGGCCCCACCACCCCGCGACCCACGGCGTGCTCCACATTGAAACGGTGCTCAGCGGCGAGCAGGTCGCCCACGTCGATCCCGACATCGGCTACCTCCNCCCACGGCGTGCTCCACATTGAAACGGTGCTCAGCGGCGAGCAGGTCGCCCACGTCGATCCCGACATCGGCTACCTCCACCGGTGTGAGGAGCAGATGGCTCAGAACGGGAAGTACCGCCACGAAATCATGCCCTACCCCGATCGGTGGGACTACGTCTCGGCGGGCATCCTGAACGAGTGGGCCTACGCCCGGACCGCCGAGGATCTCGCGGGTCTCGATGTGCCGGAGTACGCTCAGGTCATCCGGACGATGTCGGCGGAGCTCTGCCGGATCGCGGCCCACATGCTCGCGCTCGGCACGTTCGCGCTCGACGTCTACGGCGAGTTCACCGCGACGTTCATGTACACGTTCCGTGACCGCGAGGTGATCGAGAACATTCTCGAAGACCTCACGGGCCAGCGGCTGATGTTCAACTACATGCGGCTCGGGGGCGTGGCGTGGGACCTGCCCGAACCCCGCGAGGAGTTCTTCGAGAAGACGCGGGACTTCCTCGACGGGCTGCCGAACAAACTCGACGAATACCACGATCTGCTGACCTCGAACGAGATCTTCCAGATTCGATGCGTCGACACAGGCGTGCTCGACGCCGAAACCGCGAAACAGTATGGCTGTACCGGGCCGGTCGCCCGTGCCTCGGGCGTCGACTACGATCTTCGGCGTGACGATCCCTACGGCTACTACCCCGAACTCGACTGGGACGTTGTGACCGCCGAAGAGGGCGACAACTACGCCCGAGTGCTCTGTCGGCTCCAGGAAGTCGAACAGTCCGCGCGTATCATCGACCAGTGCGTCGACTTGCTCGAAGATTGGCCTGAAGACGACCGCGAGATCCAGTCGAACGTCCCCCGGACGCTCCGGCCGGACGAAGACGCCGAGATCTACCGCGCGGTCGAGGGCGCGAAGGGCGAACTCGGGATCTACATCCGGAGCGACGGTACCGACAAACCCGCTCGGTTCAAGATTCGCAGTCCGGCATTCTCGAATNGGCGAACTCGGGATCTACATCCGGAGCGACGGTACCGACAAACCCGCTCGGTTCAAGATTCGCAGTCCGGCATTCTCGAATCTTCAAGCCCTCCCAGAGATGGCCGAAGGCGAGTACATCCCCGATCTGATCGCATCGCTTGCAAGCCTCGACATCGTGCTCGGCGAGGTCGATAGATGATCCCCGAATGGGATTCGGTTCTAAACACACAACGCCACGATCGATATCAACACCACATGCAGACGGGGAAGACCAAGGCAATCACACGATCGATGCGCCGAACACGACTAACGTCTCCCACTGGCGGTAGTGTCGATGCCAGTCCGACGCTTCCGAGGCCGTTGAGTCAGCTCCTCGCGATGAATCCAGCCCTAATCGTGAACTCCAGATCCTGTTCGTGGGTGTCGGTACGTCGTTGATCCCAGTCATCATACTCACGATCTCAGCAGTCGCGGGAGTCTGTGGTGCGCTCAGTGACGCCGCCGGTCAACGAGTCCCTCCAACTGGGCTTGCTTGCGCTCTCTGTCAATCCACCTAGCCGGCTTCTGTTCTAAGGCGGATTCATCGGATGGTTCGCTCAAATTCGCCGTGAGAGCGCTTGGTGGAGCGGATGCTCTGCCCACGACTGCTGGTCCTGCCGAAAGGAGGCGCTTACCTAAAGACGAATGCACGTAGGGGTTACTGGTCGACGAGTACTGCGGCGACTCCGCCCCCGACCATCGTTGGCAGCACGTAGGTCGCTCCGCGATGGATGAGAACAGCGGCCGTCACGGTGGCTATCGAGATTCCACCCGTTGTGCCAGCGACGAGCGCGCCCAACACGGCTGCCACACCACCGAGGCCTCCCGGTAGGGGAGTGATGCTCGCCATTGCACCCGCCGGGATAGCGACCAACACTACTGCCAGTGGAACAGTGTATCCCAGCGCGTACAATGAGAGCCATAGCGATGTCGCCAGTCCTATCCACCCGATCGTCGAGAATAGCAATGCCAGTCCGAGCTTTCGTGGGCTGGTTGCGACCCGCTCGATCGCTGCGAAGAACTCCTCGATACGTCCTTCCAGTGACTCGGCTTCCGGTGGTGAGACCTGCGGGAGTGCTGTGACGACTCGCCGAATGAGTGGCGTCAGGATAGCGACGGCACCCCGCTCGACTCGGTGTCGGTATCGCCACCCGAGAACAGCGATGGCTACAAGCGCCAGCGCGAACGCACCCACTGCTCCAGCTGCCAGCGTGAGGTCTGTGTTGAACGTAAGCGTCGTGGCGAAGTATCCCAATCCAATCAGTGCGAGTCCGATTGAAGGGACGAAGTTCAACGCGTCAACGCTGGCGATGGCTGCGAGTCCCGTCTCGTATTCGCGATTCGAGGCGCGAGAGATGAGCAACGCACTCACGGGTTCGCCACCGGCCTGGCCGAACGGCGTGACATTATTCGCGAACGTCGCGCTGGCGAAGACCAAGACAGCTGTCGAAATTGGGATGGGTGCATCGAGAGCATCCAATACGACCCGAAGGGAGAGACCCCACGCAGTAAGCCAGCAGGCTGCGACACCGACGATCGCGATGAGGATTACCGGTTGGTTCACGGTGAGGGCGCTGTAGATTTCGTGAGGACCAATGATCCAGATCGCAATAGCGAAGGCTATGATGGCACCGAGAAACCCGATTACCGTGGTTCGAACCTGCCCGCTATCAACCATCTTCCTAACATATACTCAACTTCTGTATGTACTTTGTGTATCGATCTGGTGTGTCGATTCAGCAGCCAGAGGTGTTGAACTACAACAAACCGGACACCGACATTGTTTGAACGCTACTGGCTGCATTCTGTCAGCCAAATCCGGCAAGGCTAAGCACCACAATCCGTTATGTGAGTGTGATGGATCGTGAATCGCTCCTGTCGTCGGAGACGTCCCGGGTGAGTGACTCGCCTACGGTCGCCGAGAGGATGCTCGCCATTGGATATGTTCTTATCGGGGCCATGTTCTTTTGCGCCCTCCTTGCACTCCCGATTATCATCTACGCACTCTAATAGAACCATGCGAAAGGCACTGATAGATTGAGCACTCCAGTCCGAGTGCTTCAACTAGCAGCTGTTTCTCCAGCGCTTGGCGGCTTCGCTGATGATTGTAGAAAGCGGAGTAGGCAGTCCGTCAGCTCTCAAGTGATCGTGTTTGACCCTGAAAAGCGTCTCCCTAACACATGAGCGGTTAACCGTTGATTTTGCACACCGACTGCAGAGTCTGATGCACCAACTGGAGATATGGTTATCTCGGATTCACGCACCGTCGTGCGATTATGCTGGAATCGGCGTGCGCCATCGTCGTGCTACCTGCGGGAAAGCCAAAATTGGTCGAGGTCTCGCTAGCGGGCCACCTCTACGAGATGATCGATTTCAGTTGTTGCCTCCCTTCGCGTGCGGTGATTCGCCGTACTTCAGGGTGAAAAACGTGTAGATCACCGAGACCACCATCATGAGGATGGTAGCGATACCAACAAAGTGGGCTTGGAACGGTACTCCCATTTCTTCGGGATTGGGTTCCTCCTCGCCGCCCCCACTACTCGCACCGCCTTGTTGAACCGTGACGGAGCCAGTCATGCCTGCACTCCGGTGTGGCTGACAGTAGTATTCGTAGGTGCCTGTCGTGGAAAACGTGTGAGAATAAGTGTGGCCAGTGTTGTATGTTTTTGAGGACGGTCCGCTGGTGCCTTGCCAGTTTGATCCCCCAGGCTGGCTGTTGGGAACGATGTTGTGATTGTCCGACTCCCACGACCACCGTACTGTCGTCCCCGGTGCGATCGTGACCTGTGCTGGTTCGAAGGTGAGGCTGCCACCTGGCCCCACTGCCACCTGCTTCGTGGGGCCACCGCCTGACGGTGACTGACCACCAGTCTGGTTCCCGCCAGTTGCATTCCTGCCGGTCATGTTGCCACCACTGGTGGCGTTGCCGCTGGTCTGATTCCCGCCTCCAGACTGATTCCCATTCCCGGAGGCGTTGCCCTGCTGTGCGGCAGCCGTGTCGCTGGCCGCAGTGCCGCCGGCCACGGCACCTGCTGCCAGCAGAAACTCCCGCCGCTTCATAGCTACGTGGGCTTATGACTGGCTCCGGATAAGTCCACCGCGGGGGTATGAATTTTCTTCTCAACAACGCTCTCGTGAAGGAGATTGTGGTAGCCGTGAAACTGCTCGATCCAGAGCAGAGATACCAGTCATGAGGCTCTGGATACATCTGATCAGTTATTGGTTGATTCTCGCAATCAGGCAGCAAAACCACCCAACAGCTGTCCACCAACAATGCACTTCACAAGAGCGTCCATCTGTAACTGAGTGACAAACAGCATTACTGCGGCTGGAACCGAAGTCGGTTCCTGGACGGAATGAGGAGAAGGTCAGTGTGGTACTGATTTGATAGTGTATATTTACTCGTCCTTAGCTCTCTAAGCCCGAGTAAGTAGGTGAATTCGACATCCTCGAATTCAATGGCGTTCACAGGACGATCACCCATGCCGCGACGAGGATGACACCCACTCCCGTTGCCCAGCGGAGCGCGCGATCGAGAGTGTGGATGACTGTATAGCATCGCCGACGATCTCGGAAGATCTATCGCAGCGAGGCGGATAGCACCCGATGAGGACTGTGAAAGGAAGTCCGTCGGCGTTTGCCTAGCGGACACTGTCCTTGGTGGCTCCAAGGAAATACTACCCGTCGTGTCATACCCTGCTCCCGAAACCACCTGTTCCGATGTACTTGCCGCGAACGTCTCAACAAGCCTCTCACAACCGCTATAGCGAGAGAATAAGGCTGTCTGATGGACCGCGAAAGCGGGCGCGTCGGCGGAGCTGGTGGGCGCTGTCCTCAGTAGCACGAGGAGTGCTGTCTAAGTTGGCGACAATCTCACCATCGAAACGGCATGTTCCGGCGCGCTCGCCGCGAAAATCCATCTCCCGGTCGTGAATTAGCTGCAAAATTACCCTGTTCAGCAGCCTATCTATAGTAACGCCGTGGACCGTCAGTTGACGCGTCGACGGTGCTGACGAGCATGCGTCCTGGGGTAATCCTGGGAACCGCGATAACCAAACTCGTCGTCGAAACCCATTGTTCCGACGCGTCTACGCTCGACAGTGGTGAGGAACAAGCGACCGTGAGAGTGAGCGCGTCGGCGGCGCTGGCGAAGTCAATCAGGGGTAGCGCCCATCGATACTGTCCGGACTCCGCCGACGAAATGCATGTTCCGGCGTGCTCGCCACGAGAGTCCCCTCACACGCGAGCTGGAGGGTGGTCAGTAGCGCACGCAGCGAAAGGTCTTACACCCATCCCAGCGGATTCATCCATAGCGGACCGCGACAGCGAGCGCGTGCGGCGGTGCTGGCGGGACACTGTCCTCGGGTGGCGACCGAGGGGATTGCGAGAGCGTCAACAACCCTGCCAACGAAATTCATTGTTCCCCACGCGCTCGCCGCGAGAGTCCCCCTGTCGCAACATCGATTGAGAGAGCATGCCCTGTTGATCGATAGACAGCGAAGGAGTTGGGTGGCTGAATACTACTCTCAACATCTCGACCCATCGATTCGACGTGATGGATGATGCAGAAACCTGGCTTTGTGGTTGGGTTAGAACTAGCAGATTTAATAGAAGTTGCTGAACGGATCCGCGTATCGCTGGTGATGCGGCCCTCAGCGCTCAAGCCAGTAGTGCCAGTCTCCGATCGCTTGTTCGGTGTCACTGCTGGCGTCAACCGGTTCGAGTTGCTTGAGTGGCACACCGAGTTTCCTGTTCTTCCACTCGATGGTCACGAATTGCTGGCGAAGCGTCGGATCTGTCCGGGGCATTCCAACCACGCGGACGGTTTCGTCTTTCTTGAGCGGTGATTCCTCTCGCTCGGTACGACAGCACGCTTCAAACGGGAATTCCAGAGTGTCGTCGAGGTAGGCGTGCCAGCCCATCGCTTGCTCTTCTGGACCGTAGGTGTCGACGATGATCTCCATGCTGATGCGTTCGTCCCGTTCTTCATCCCTGTCTGCGGTCATTCTCGGGTTACCATTCTTCGTCTACCAGGCGATACTGCTCGACGGGATCACCGTTCTCGTTCACAACGTCGGGTGCTTTGTCGCTAGATTCGGTCTCATCGATCTCCTTGAGGATGGCGTAAAAGCGCCACTCGTCGCCGTAGTCGAACAGGTAACAGATACGGTCACGTTCGTCCAGATCCAGTTGTCGAGCCATCTGGCCGATTGTCGTCTCGGAAGCGTCGTACTCCTCACCGCCTCGCAGCAGCCCACTGGCTGACTGTTCGATCTCCTCTGGTCGCTTGTACTGACTGTCGCTATCCCAGTAGTCTTGATCGGTCCCGAAAAACCAGAGATGGTCCTGGTTGAGCCCCACCGCGCGGTTCAGCACCGTCTGAAACTCGTCGAGCGTCCTGTCTCCTCCGACAGCAATGTCACGCCACAGCGAGGTCGGATCGTACTCGGACTTCACACGGAACCGATAGGTGGTCATCTTCCTCTACCTGTTTCGGGACGGACGGTTGTGAGTTCGTCGGTACCGTCTTGCCCATTCACACAAAGTACCGACATGGCAGAGTTCGATCCCGATTGCGACGATACTGAGCTGCCGGATCTCGCCGATCGTGACGCTGCCATCCGATTTCTCGAACGGAACGATGTCGCGCTTCCCGAAGGACTGACGATCGAGAAGATCAAATCCCGGGGTAGTTGGTGGGCCATCGACGACGAGTCGTTCAGCTTCCGTGTCGAGCGCCATCCGTCTGGGCCGTTCCCGTCGACATCGATGACCGGCAAGGGGATGCCGACGCCCGCGCGGTGGCACATTCGGAAGCGGTACACCTACCATCTCACGATCGACGAATGGGACGTTGCCGAACGCATGCGGGAGTTCGATTTTAGTCCTATGTTACTCGTCGACGCGGAATTCGAGCAATTTCCGAACAAAGACATGTGGGAGCAGGCACTCGCTCGCGCCAGAGACGCCGAAGACCCGGAAGAAGTGCTTGACGAGCAACTGTCCCTCACCGAACAGAAGTATCGAGCTACGTTTGACGACGTGCCCGAGGACCATATAGAAGAGATGCTCGCCGTCCTCGGAGAGGCATTCCGGCGACGAGTAGGCATGGACTGACACAGAGTATAATACTGGGTCTGTCGTAGCGATCTCCCAAGAGCATGAGTGGCGAGCAGTGGCCCACCGTGACGGAAGCGACTATTCGGGAACTGGCCAGATCCAAATCGTACGACCGAGGACAGTCCTACTACGAGCGGGGTGCAGTCAGTGAGGTAGTTCGGCGCGGTGAGACACTCCGAGCCGACGTCAAGGGCAGCCAGTACCAGCCCTACACGGTGACCATCGATCTCGACGATGCTGGCGTCGCTCGGACCGACTGTTCCTGCCCGTACGACCACGGCGGGATCTGCAAGCATCGCGTTGCTGTACTGTTGACATCCATCCGTGAGCCTGACCGCGTGAGCACCCAGCAACCGCTCTCAGAGCTGATCGCCGACGCGAAACCAGAGACTCTCCAGAATCTGCTCGGCGAGCTCGTCGACAGGCGTCCGGAAGTGGCTGACTGGGTCGAAACCCGTCTCACCACTGTTGACGACGAGACAGACACCACCTCATCGGTGTCGGTGAATCTGGACTCGATTCGGCGGCAGGCAAACCACGCGCTACCAAAACCAGGACAGAGAGGACACGATGATGCCTACGCTGAAGCAGAGCGCATGGCCGAGGAACTCGACGCGTTGCTCGAACAGGCACGGATGGCTCTCGAGGCCGAGGACGGTGACACCGCGCTCGACGTTCTCGCAGCGATCACCGATGAACTCGCGGACAACAGGTGGGCTGGCCTCCTTCCCCACGATATCCCCAGCGTGTACGAGGTTCTCGGTGATCTCGACGAGACGTTTATCGAAGCGATTCTCACCGCCGAGTTGACCGAGCGTGAACGGGATGAGTGGAAGGAGCGTCTCACCGAGTGGGATGATCAGTTCCGGCATTTCATGGGTGAATCCACATTCATGGCTGCGGCAGACGCGGCGGAACAGGGATGGGACGATGAACGCGTCCAGCAGGCGATGGAAGGGACCCTCGACGAGGGAGCGTTCTGGGGTGATGAGACACCCTGGTATGGCGAAGATATCGTCACGGCACGCCTCACTGTCCTCGAACGAGAGGATCGCATCGAGGAGTATCTCAACCTCGCTGAGGCGGCAGCGCAACCCCAAGCGTACGCGACGATGCTGGTACAGCAAGGACGCAACGAGGCGGCCGTCGACTACGCTATCGAGCGGTTGTCGACACCGGGTGGAGTGCTCGAAGTGGCCAAGACGCTTCGCGCACACGACCAGACACAGGCAGCCTTGCGGGTAGCCCAACACGGCCTGACACTTGAGGAGTTCCGGAAGGATACGCTCGCAGAGTGGCTGCGCGACCGAGCAGCCAGTGCTGGCGACCGTGACCTCGTGCTGGAGGCAGCTGTCGCTGCGTTCGAGGCGAGTCCGTCGCTGCGAGCCTACCAGGCAATCGAAGAACACGCTGACGACTGGGAGAGCGTTCGGCCTGACCTGCTCGAATTCCTCCGCACGCAGAATCCGCGCGATCGCACTACTGCCCGGTCCGTGGAAGTGTTCCTCCACGAGGGAGAGTACGACGAGGCCATCGCCCTCGCGGAGAGCACCCCCCAGACCAGCGTGATCGAGCCGGTCGTCGAGGCTGTCGTAGAAGAGCGACCACACTGGGCGATCAGTACCTGTAAATCTCAGGCCGAACCGATCATCGAGAACGGTCAGCATGACAGCTATGGGACGGCTGTCCGCTGGCTCAGACGAGCAGGAACAGCGGCCCAGGCGGCCGATGAACTTGACGAATGGCGTGAGTACGTCGAAACGATGCGGGACAACCACTATCCCAAGTACAAGTTGCGCCCGATGCTGGATGAACTGTTAGAGGAGTTCTGAAGTGCGAGGTCTCTGTTGATCCTGTATGATCACGATCAAATACGCGTCAGAACTTGCACCGCTGATCAGTGATGCTAGGAACCAGTGTCCCGAGACGGCTCACCCCAGTCGGTTTCTGAACGCGAATGCCCTGCGAGCACGGGTTGGTCGTGATCCCAAGCACGATGTGTTCTTTCAGCTACCATGACTACATTGACATCCTCCGCACGGCTAAAGCCGTGGGATTCCTCGCGCTGGGGGTCTGGCATCGCTACCGACCCCCACGGAGGCAACTTGCGGGTTCGTATGCTCCTCGTTGGGACGATGAGAGTGTGATATCTCCAACCAATCGTGGTTGTCCCACTTGAGGCATACAGGCCGTGCCATCGGCCGTGCTACCGTCGTGTATCGCTTCAGGAACGTCTCGGAGGCTACGAGGTCCGCGTGCCCCTCGAAGCCGCACTCGCAGGTCAGCGTGTCCTTGTGTCGTGTGGTTCGCTCCGTCGAACCACACTGCGGACATTCCTGCGAAGTCCATGCTTCCGACCGTGCCTCGACCGAGAGACCGTATTCTTCGGCGGTCGTGGCAAGCCGGTCGATGAACGCGCGGAATGCCCAGAAGTTGTGCGTCTTCGCGTTCGCTTCGACCGACCAATGCGTTTCGAGTATGTCGGTGAGCGCTCCGACGTACACGGTTGCGACGCCCTCTTTGTGCAATCGTTCGATGAGGTCTCTAGCGAGCGCATCCATCGCATGGTCCCGTCGCCGGGTCCGGCGTCGGTACAGTCGTCGTATCCGATGACTGCTGTATCGGCCGTCTTCGAGTAACGACTGAAGCCGGGCGATCTCCTGCGTTGTGTCGCGGAAGCGGTCGAAGAGGTCACGTCCGGCGTACAGGAATTGTTCGCCAGTCGTGGTCGTACAGGCGACGATGTTGTTCGCACCGATATCCAGAGCAGCCGACCCGTCGGCTACTGGTGTTCCGAGTCGAGGGTGAGAATCTGTGTCCGTCACCTCAACCGGCTGATAGGCCCTGAATTGGTCGGGTTGTTCGTCGTACTGTAGTTCTAACTGGCACTGCTTGCCGTCCCACCGTGGCTCGCCGCGTACTTCCAAGCGAAGTCGGCCTGAAAGACTGTACTCGTCTTTCAGGTCCTTGCCGACCGGAATTTCGAGGCGCGAACGCTTTCCCCACTGAATCGTGTACTGGTCGTTCCGACCGAACCAGCGAAGCTTGCGTCCGTCTTCCTCGTTGCCCCAGTAGCCCGGAAGCCCCTCGTCGGGTTCGTCTGAATCGAAGAACCCCTTCCACGCTTGGTCGTTCTTTCGAATCGTCTGCTGGGCCGATGCGGAGCCGAGAACACCGACGTACCGCTTGCGGTAGTCCTCGGTGTTCCATACCGAGTCGCCGTCGAAGAACTGTTGGCGGCGCTCGTAGGTGAGTTCGTTCCACAGCGACGCCGAAGCGTCCATTACGCGGCGAAGTAGCTCCTCGTCCGCGTCGGACATCGGAACTACCTCGAACGTATTGGTCCGCTTCATTGCCCACAACTACTATACGTCCTTACGTCTGTTAAGTCCTGTGGTCCAGAGTATGAGACCGAACATCGACCTTTCATACGAGACGCATGGCGCTGTGAAAGATTACGCCGAAGCGAACGATGTGACGTTGACCGAGGCCTATGAAACGCTCTTGCGTGTCGGTCTCGATAATGTTGAGACCCCAGCATAGCAATAGCCGGCAGTCCTTCGGCAGAGCCTACCGCTTGGACCCATCCCTGAAGAGGATGGGCTTCCGCTCGATTACGAGTCACTCGTCTCGGGTGCATTCGCTATCGGTCTCTCGTTGTGCCTGACGGACTCGAGCAACAATTGCCTCCGTTGTGAGAGCGGGTGTGAGTGTCTGATCGTGGAGATCGGGGTCTCCGCTCCAGATTGCTGCATTGAGTTCGAGCGCGGCAGCGACATAGAGCGTATCCTTGGGATCGATGGCCTCCATTGTCTGTTCTGCTGTCTCCCGAGACCGGTTTGTGCGATCTTCCGAAAGAATCTCGATTGCCGTGAACAGCGTGTCGAGAAGCGTGTCGAGCGCTGCATCAGAGAGACCAGATTTGTCTCTGAGCACTGAGCGATGGGTCGCAATCTCCTCGCGAATAAATGCGGGCGAATAGAGTTCATCCTCGGTTGTGAGGAGCATTTCGCGCGTAATCCCTGGGGTCAACGTCGCCGAAATGATCGTATTGGCGTCAATAACGATCGTTTCAGGGTATGGGACGTAGTCGTCATTCATCCGTCCGTTACTCGGTGAGTACTCGTCTCGTTCTCGTCTTTTTCGTGGGCGGTTTGTGCTCGCTTGTTTGCGGCTTCCGTGATCTGTTCGGCGATTTCCTGGGCTTCTTCCTCAGTCAGTTGATTTTGTGATGCAATCTCATCCATCGTCTCCAGGTCCTCAATAGTGGTTCGGATGGCCTTTCGCGCAACACCGCTCCAGTTGATCTCCTCGCGTTCGTCCATCTTTGCTTTGAGGTCCTGATCGAGCCGGATGGTGATCATCTCCTCTTTTCGATCAGTGCTCATACTCGTTCACTTGGTGTATAGTCATGTATATACAAAAATGTGTCGTGAAGACTGAGAACGTGGCGACAGTCCTCTCTTATCAGTAGTTGCTAGTACGGTTTTGTTATTCACGGTTGGCCGTGTAACGATTGTCTTGACGGGTTTCTTCCACGGGATATCGTGAATAAATCGGTCGTACTAGCAACCACTGTTATGTCCTAGCACACCCCTCAAAGTGGCTGTGGGTCTGCTGGCTCATCACTATTGGCGTTGTCAAACGCCTCGGTAAGTACCTCGCTCACGACCTGCGGTTGTGATACATTCGTAAGAAGTATCTCGAGATCATCCGAGCCAGCTGTGTAGATCGTGATATCGCCGAACGAGAAGAGCCGTTCGAGTGCTGACTGGCTGCAGGTGGTATTCTGAATCCGATCGTGGCGAATTTTGAGAACATCCTGACTGATCAGCCCCTCTTTTCGATACACCTCTTCAGTTGTGATCACGTAGTGGGTTCGTCTGAGCATTCCGTACTGGATAGCGAAGAACACGATGCCAGCCGCGACGAAAATGAGCGGAAGCAATGCCCACTCTTGAGCGAGCGCTTCGGGTACCCAGTCCAGCGGGATCAGGAACGCAGCGGTGAGTCCGATGCCAACGACGATGAGAACGAGGCTGAACAGGATATCCGACCCGATTGTATAGAGGGAGGGATGCCCATCCCAGAGCACCTCTTCGTCATTGGTCAAGTGGAGCCAGTCAGCTGTTTCGACGGAAGCCATGGGATGGTATCGGTAGCTTTCCGATGATAAATAAATGTTCTGTGTGAGATAGATCGAGGGCGGTGCAAGTTTGAAGTTCGGCTGATAGAATTATTTCGGCTCTGTACTTATCCGTTCACATTTCCAAGTTTTATCCAATTCCCCGGTCACACGTCGTTCTCCTGTCAATTGAGATTCATCAATGTCAACACTAAATTGGAATTTTACATTAGCTCGGTCGTCTTCACGGTAATTCACTTCCGCCCAGATATTAGAGATAGTTATGCGGATTTTATCAGTGAGATCTCCTATGTCGTAGGGTCGTTTGATTTGGACAATTGACCCGTCATCTTGATCGGGTACTAATGAGGAGTTCGATGAAGAGTCATACTCTGACCAATCATGTTCATGGATATATTTTGTGTCAACATCCATAAAGTCAGGCCTACCGCCGATATACTCGGCGTCATGTGGGTCAAATGCAGGTTGGCGCTGAAGAACAGCGAGAAGAGCATCCTCTGGGGTCGCCCCGTAGCCAAAATCAACTTTCCGCCCTCGGTCGATCGATGACATATGATGTAGTTAGTTCGAAGATTGTTAATTCTATTTATTTTGCTCGTTGCTCTCTAACTCTGGCACGAGGTCCTCAAGGATAGAAAGCGCCGTCTCCAAGTCATTCAGTTCGCCACGTCGCTGATCGATCTCGAATTCGATTTCTCTGATACGCTCGGAGATTCGATGGCAGATATCGTGAGGAGCATCGGGTTCGATCTCATCTGGCCTTTTGTCAGTGACTGTCGGCTGTTCAGCCGCGATTTCTGGACTGGCACTGATCGAAGTGCTGGACGGGTTCGTGTCGAGTGCTTGTCCGCCGTCAGTCGCGAGTGACGGGGCTATCGCCGACGATGTGTAGGTTAGATGTGCTGGCTCCCGCTCGGCGAGCGCCGCATCAGACGGCCAGTCATTTGGATGGGGGAGTTCACCGCACGCAATATCGAGTTTCACACGCCGCAGATGCTTGCAGCCCCTCTCCGCTGGTTGATTCGCGTGATCTGGACAGCTGCATGTTGCTACGCCGTTGCCAGCCGAATCGCCGCTTTCAGATGGAAGGTGTACGATGTAGACCGCTCCGGAAGCGGATTCAATGTGGTACGTGCCCGGTTCACTAGCGAAGACTGTCATCGCTTCGTCGATCGCGCGTTGCGTTCGCGGATCGAGCGTGGAGTGCAAACTGGATCGGTGGTTAGTAGATGCATCTGTGCTCATGATTCTGAGAACACCTCGTTCCTCCGAGGGCAGAAAAACCGACTGGATTTGCTGCCTGTTGGTCGGTCCGGTGGCGAGAACGAACCAGCGAAAGTCGGGGTTCCGCTGTTACCGCCGTCTGACTGCGACCAGCGCGCCGGCGAGGAGCGCGATAACCGCAACGACGACCCCGAAGCCGGGACCGGTCAGTCCGGAGCTCGCACCCGTCAGCCCGAGATACTCGTTGGCCTGGCTGGTGTTTGTCGAGGGAATCGTCCGATCCCACGCATTCGGAAGGTGAACCGACGTGTCCTCACCCACGTACCCGAGTTCGCGGACCTGTGATTCCGAGGCGTTCTCCGGGACGGCTCCCTCGACCCGGACGTAGGAGGTCGTCGTCCCGTTCTCGGTCTGACCGACGACGCTCTGGACGTTCTGTCCGCCCTCCAGGGTNGGGACGGCTCCCTCGACCCGGACGTAGGAGGTCGTCGTCCCGTTCTCGGTCTGACCGACGACGCTCTGGACGTTCTGTCCGCCCTCCAGGGTGACGAGCGCGTCGCGCAGCGCCGTCATGTTCTCGAAGGCCGCGCCGGTCTCCAGCTGCATCCGGCCGTCTTCGACCGAGACGTCCATCTGGCCCTTCCGGAAGCCCGCCTCGCGGAACGCCGTGACGTACTCGCGAGTCTGGCCCGCTTGCGGGCCGGTGCTGCTGTTGAGCATCTGGTTCGTCGCCTGCTTGAGGAGGTTCTCGCCCGAGACCGAGACTGCGGCGGTTACGTTGACACGCTCGCCCTCAGTGGCGGCGTGGAGCTCGTATTCGAGATCACTGGTCTCGATGTCGCGGTCTTCCAGCTCGCCGACGTACGCTCCCCAGTTCTCGGTCCGGGACTGTGAGTCGAGGTCGACGCTGAGCGCTTGCGGGGAGTTCTTCGTGACGTTCGCGGTGAACGTACTCGTCCGCGTGAGGTTCGCGGCCTGCTGGGCCTCGAACTGCTTGCGGAAGCGTTCGAGGCTCTGGTTGAACGACGCCGCGCTCGTGGCTGCGGCGTTCGTGGCTGTCGCGTTCGAGGACGTCACGTTCGACGTGGTCGGCGTCGTCTCCGTGTTTGCGGGCATCGACCCGACGCCGGCCGTGTTCATCCCCGCCATGGTGCCCGCGTTGAGCGCTTGCATGTCGGTCGCTTCCGCGACGTCGAGCGCCGCGAGCACGGCTCCGTCGTAGTTGTCGAGGTCGGCGCTCATCCCGGCCTCGATCGAACCCTGACGCTGGTCGTACCGGACCGAGAGCTCGTTCACTGTGAGGTTCCGGAGGCGCTGGGAGACGTTGCGCGCCTCCGAGCGGTTGAGGTCGACGTCTTCGGCCGACGTCAGCGACGACACCAGCTGGTCGGCAACGGCACGTTCGATCCCCTGGTAGGTGACCGAGTACTCGATGTCGAGCTGCGACCGACCCGACTCACTCTGGGTGAACGAGTACGAGTCGATCGTGAGATCGGCCGAGCCGTTCATCGACTCGGCGAGCGCGACGTACTGCGACTCCAGCGTCCGCTTGGCCTGCTCGCGGGTTTCCCACTGTGACGCGGAGGCCCCGAGAACCGGCCGCTCCTGGGAGACGTTCAGCGTGTACGTGCCGTTGCCCTCGGTGATCTCGTAGGACTGATGTTGGGGCTGCCCCAGCGGTTGGGTCAACTGAGCGTTCGCCGCGAGGTCGGCGTCGAACGTCGAGCCCGTGGTCGTGACGTCGCCGGTGATCCCCGCACGCTCGATGGGCACCGAACGGGCGATGTTCTCGCCGGTGACGGTCGCCGCGGCGGAGACGTCCGAGCGCGCGTTCTCGTCATTCTGCACGCCGGTCGCGTTCACCGAGAGGTTCGAGAGCGTCTCGGGACGGGCCGCCTCCAGCGTCCCGTTGCCGGTGACGTTCTCGCCGGTCATGACCGCCGTGACGTTGGCGGCGAGATCGTCAGAGCCCTCGACATCACTCGCGACGAGCGCGTGGAACAGCCCCTCGCTGACGTTCAGGCCGTAGTTCGCCTGCGTGCCGTTCGCCGCCTCCTCGTAGGCGAGGACGGCGTCACCGTTGTCTTCGACGTAGACGTCGTCGGCCGGTGGGAGATCGACACCCGTCTCGGCCGTGGCGTTCGTCCCGTTCGCGTCCTCTGAGGTCTGTGCGCCGACCACACCCCCACCGGCGACGACGGTGCTCAGTACGACCAGAAGGGTAATGAAGATCGCTGTCGACCGGAAATGCGCTGTCATCGACTCCACCCAAGGGGCATAACGACACCTAGTCGAGTACTATCTGATGGAATCGAAACTATGGTTGTAGCAGCTTGGTTCATGTTATAATCCACAAACCAATGTCTAATAAACTATTCGTCTTTCGCTACCAGTGGCGGCGATCACACCGCAAAACGTCACTATCCAGTGGTCTCAAAACAATGCTACAGCTCAGTGGAAGACAGGTCGAGATTCCTCAACGACATCCTCACTATCCACGCCATCATCGATGAAGAGCGGACGATAGGGCATCACAAAAGCGTGGCTTGGTGCGTTTCTCCGCCGTGGTTTTCTTCGTTGGCCGCACTCCAAACAGGACGATCAGGGGCGTCAGAGACCGGACAGATCGAGTAGTCACACACCTCTTCGAGCACACGCCGGTCGCGTTCAGCATGGATACGACAGGGATGTCCGGATGGACGCTGACATTTCTGGCCCACATCGGCTGTACAGGTTGGACACGCGACTTCGAGCGCTGGATCGCGTTCCCACTCTTGGCCACAGTTCTTACAGGTGACTGCCATGGCGATGGTCTTGGAGACGTTTACTCGTCGTCCGGTCCCGACGAACAGTCTGGGTCGTGTTCGACACCTGCCCAGTACGCGGCTTCTGCGCCACATTCCGGACAGGTGAACGCGCCGGGCCGATCCTCGTCTTGTAGCCTGTCGAAGGCGTCGTCGTGACTTTCGAGGCCCACCCCTGTGAGGTGGTCGAGAACCTGCTGTTGGATACGCTGTTGTTTCTCCTCGGGCGCGATGACCGCTCCGTTCTCGTCGAACACTTCGCGAAGGTCGATACCCCCAAGCCGAATCATATCGACGACATCCTCGTGACCGACGGTCCATTCGCGGAGTGCCGCTCGGGCGGCCAGACCGTCGAAGAGTGCACCGAAAACGAACCCGAACGCACGGTGACCGTCCCACGGTTCGCCGTGATCGTCTGGCGAGGACTCCCGGAGCACCCAGTCCGTGTGGGTTCCATCCTTTTGTACTGTTGCTTCCAACAACAGCTCACTCGTTCCCTCGTGTGGATAGATGATGTGGTGGCGGTTGCACTCCTCGCAGTAGGTTCGGTGTGCGTACAGCTTCGTTCCCGGATACGGCTGAGCGTATCCGCCGAGATCGGCCTCGTTCACGTAGGTTGCGACACGATCCCCAGCGCTGATCGGCCCAGAACAGAAATCGCAAACACCCTCCACTGGCGGATTGTCGATCCTGTGCATCCGATTGAACGCTCGTGCGAAGATATCGATCGCGCTGGTCATTGGTCGTCCTCACTGCCGTCGCCGTTTCCGAATAGACATCGATTCGCGGCGTCCTCCCCGCCGAGTGTCTGCTGATCGCTCTCGACATCAGCGAACAGCGAGCGCTGATCACCCTCCTCGTTGGTCTGGCGCTGAGGAACCTGCGCTCGGTCGTCAACGCCGAACTGGGTCGCGCTCGGTTTGGCGACTCGCCCGGACCCCTCGCTGTGATCGACCTCTGCGCCGAAGGCTTCGAGCGAGGTTTCGACGGTATCACCATCGGGTTCGATCGTGCCATCATCACCGAATACCATCTGCTGCTCTCGTGGGATCGAGGCTGTGTCTGCAGCGGGATCGGCTTCTGACTCTGTTCGGTCCTCTGTCTCTGCCTCTGGTGCTGTTGCTGTCTGTGTTTCGCTCATGATTGGACTGGAAAGTGGCGGTTGTGGACCCGACAAAGCGAATCAACTACGCTTCAGCTGGTTCTGTGCTTTCTCCGTCTCCGTCCGTGTCGTCGTCCTGGTTGTTGCGAAGCCGTCTGAGTTCCTTCTCGATACTATCGGTGTACTCTTCAACGAGCGAGAAATCGTCGCCGTCGAGCAGGAACGCCCGCACGTACACCATTCGGTACTCGTCTTCGCAGATAGGACAGACGAAGATGTCGTCGTAGCCGTTTTCGACTAGCTCGTACTCGACGTATTCGAGGTGCTCCTGACAGTCATGGTCTTGCTCTTGTTCGTGTTCGTTCTCGTTATCGGTAGTCGTCTCGGTGCTGTCGCTGTCTATGGTGTCGTCCATGGTCGGATCTCCTCACTCCTCTTGAGGAAGAAAAACAAGGACGATTGTCTCGTCCCGCCCGACCGACCGTCACTGGTCTCGGTGTTTCTCGATGGAGGAACCATCCTGCATCTCGTTCTCTGATGACTCCTCCGGAGAGTGCGCACCGGAGCCGACGATCAGCATCCCGTCGGTGGTGTGTTCTTTGGCTCGGAGTTCGGCCATCACGTCTTCCATCGATTCTTCGTCGGCCGCTGGAACATCGCCGGTGTGGCCTGGTCCAGCATACGTGACGAACGTATCTTCCTGAACGAACCCGAGATCAGCACCGTTGAAGAACCCGACTCCGTCGCGATCTTGATGGAAGTACGACACATCTGTATAGCGGCCTCTCTCGCCGTCTGTAGTGATGTATTCGACGTTCATTGGTCGGTAGCTTCGGTGGCGAAGATGTCGATTTCATCCATTGATCCGTCTCCATTCGACTGGTAGGCGGTGTAGTGATTGTAGTGGATGATGACATTCTCTCCGTTGATTGCTCTGTGGATCACTTCGATTGCTTGGAGATCATCAACCGCTCTGACACCGACGGCGTCCGTGAGAACATCCCGATCGCCACCGAGGAGCTGTTCGATGAGCTTGGCGGCGTCTGGGGCCGCTTTCGTGTTGGTTGACGTCATTCGTCCACCTCGTCGATCAGCGAGATTTCGATGTCGAATTCACCGTTTCGAGCTGCTTCGGCGGCGTAATCGAGGGCTTCGCGGCGCATGATGTCCTCGTTCACTTCACCGTCCGTGCCAAGGTACTGCTCCGGGCCGAATTCGAGGACGAGCGACAGCTCGATCCGGCGGCGACCGTGCTCTCGTTGAGAAGCGTCTGTCATCGTGCTTCGACCTCGTTACTCGGGAGTTCGATGAGATAGTTCGGTTCGCCATTTCCGCCATCTTCTCGTTCCCACGCGGGCTTCCAGTTGGTGTCGTAGTCGTCGAGGTGTTCTGCCATGGCTGAGAACCAGTAGCGATCGTACCCAGTACTGGGAGTTCCGAGCCACTTGCCAGATGCGGTAGCGCCGTATTCCTCTGTTTCAGGGATCATCTCGGCGTCGTCGGTGAGCCACGTGTACTTGCTATCGAACTTGACGATGAAACCTTGATCACCGGCAGGGTCGCGGAGGAGACAGCGCGTATTGCACTCGGCACAGAACACACCTTGGAAAACGAGATGTGTCCAGTCCTCTGAGCCACACACGGGACACTGGAGTTCGTCGAACGCGCCGTCGTAGCGGTCTTCGGTTTCGACGATCGGCATTAGTTCCCACCTCTACTGGCCGGACCGTCGGTAGCGACTGTTTCAGGGCCTGATTCGCTCTTTCCCGTATTTCTCTCGTTGTCGGCTGGAAGTTCAATGATGTCCGTCGGAACCTCGCCGCCGTCGGTGGTGATGATTGCTCGTGGGGGCGACCGTCCGTGGTCGATGACGACCGCTCCATCCGCGACGCCGTCGATGGCGAGCTTGTCGAATTCGCCGCTGCTCGTCACACTCGTTCGGGGTTCATCATCGTCGTCTTCGAGTGCGTGCCAGAGGTCGTCCATGGCGGCTCTGACACCGCCGGTTTCCATCTGGGCGTCGGCGTAGTCGAGGAGGTTGTTCAACTCAGTGAGCGTGGTTTCGGCCGTTTCGCGGCTGATCCACACGGAGTCTTGCGGTTTGGTACCCATGGCTGTCGATGGTTCCTGTTGGTAGTCGGTCGTCTGTTGGCGTGCTATACGGTCGACACTTCACTCCTCTCGACGGAGAAAAACAGTGAGTCGTTGTGCTGGTATGTCCAGTGCTGCGGTGGCGTTCAGCGGTGTTTCGTTCCTTATGTAACGTTTGTACCCTTATGCAGCATCGTCTGTTACATAAGGCAAAGCAGAAAGTCGGATCGCTACCGATTCGCCCACAACCTTCGCTCGCCGTATTTCTCCCACATCTCCTCGTGAGAAAGGCTGGTTAGGTCTTCGAAGTAGTCGCGAGCGTCGGTCTCAGCCTCGAAAGCACTCGCGTCATACCCGACCGACCCACCGACCAGGTGCCACTGGTCTTCGTGGCCACCGGACTGGAGCATCGGCGAGATCTCGACGGCGTAGCGGCCGTCTTCCCGTCGAGTCAGACGGGCGAAGAGATCGTGCTGTTCGGCTTCGGTTTCGGATTCGAGGATTTCTTTTGTGGGCATGGTGATCAGTTCCTCAGCTCGGGAAGTCGATGGCGTCGGGATCAGCTGCGAGACGACGGGTGGTGGCATCTAATTCTTCTACGTCGATGGCGATGTCGAGGAGTTCGTTGATGCTCTCGCGGTAGACCGAATGCGTCTCGCTCGGACTGGGGTTGTCTGGGAGACGCTGGTCGAGAGCTTCCTTGAAACGGTGCTTCGCACGGTGTCGGGACAGGCTTCCCATGTTGAATTCCTCCACTCCTCTGGGCGAGAAAAACGAGATCGTTCATCGGCCATCCCCTCGGTAGCCGCCTTCGAACATCTCGCCCGTTTGGTGTGCTGCTGTACATTCGGCTGTGTTGAATCACTAGACGGCGGCAGGATGGGTCGCTAAATCAAAGGCGCTGAAGCGGGAGACTTGAGTTAGCCATGAC
>NZ_AOME01000106.1 GCF_000336935.1 Halococcus salifodinae DSM 8989
ACGTAGTTGAGGAAAACAGCGATGCTGCCCTCTTTGAACGCGATGAGGACGATCTGATGTGGTACGTATGCAAACGGAGCGAAGCCGACGTAGGGGACGTGTACGGCTACGACTCAAGCGATCCTGACTATCCGCAGCTCGGCGCGTAACTCTCGTTTTTCTCCCCCGAGAGGGGTGCAAGCGGACGGATACCTGAAGCAACCAACGACAACCATGAGTTCGCATCAAATTAGAGCGGCGCACAACGGCCTCCACTGGACGATCGCTTTCGGCCCAGATGGAGCGGTCGTCGAAATCGACATCACGGTTGGAAACGACCTGTACACGCTATTCGAATGTCGGTAGTTCCCATCGCGTCGGCATAGCAGGATGATTTGGACACGAGATATGCCGAGTGGTAGTCAGAACTGGACTGGACACGGCCGTTTGAGGAGCACTCACCGCGTGAGTGCTCCGGAAGTCGCTGAGAGACCGTCCACAGACCGGAGCAGCCGCTCATCGCGGTGGTAAACGCTGGACGCGGGCACGCTCAGCCCGCGTCCAGCAGGCGGTAGGCGTCCGGAATGCCGACGCCGTTGGTTGGAGCTTCCCAGCGACGTTCGAGATCCTCGTCAAGGTCATGCGCGATCCACTCGCGGAAGACCTCGAAACGGAACCACGTGGGCAGTTCTCGCCCGCCGCGTCGCGGCTGGGCGAGAACACCCCAGCGCACCACCAGCCAGAGATTCCGCAGCAGGAACCCGACCAGCACGAACAGCAGCCGCACCGTCGGGTCTTTTGTGGTGGTTTTCGCTCGTGCTTCGCGGAAGGTCCGGAAGCTCGTCTCGATCGCCGAGCGCTTACGGTAGAGCGCTTCGACCTGTTTAGGCGTGCGATCGGCCTGATCGCACGCCGCGTATGCGCGCACGAGCAGTCCGTTCTTCCCGCGCTTGCCCTGCTGGTAGGAGACACAGACCGCGAGCGGGAAACGGAGTTCCCGCTCGCTGCCCTCGTACATCGTGTACTCGCTCCAGTAGGAGATACTTGTCTTCAGCGCCTTAGCGAGATGCTTCCCGCGGCGAACGACCGGGACGATCGTCGGAGCCGACTCTTGGAAACGCCGGATCGCGGCTTCGAGGTAGAAGCCGCGATCGGCGAGGATACAGGCGATATCGAAGGGAAGAGCAACGACGCGGCCGAGGACGCGCTCGGCCGCGTCAGCTCGCGATTCATCGCCGCGAACCGCGGTGACCGCGACGATGAGCGGCTTCGAGCGAGCCAACACGAACGCTGCACAGTAGCGATGGCACTTCGTCGTGCCATCGCGAGGTGTCGTCGAGCAGAGTTCGGCGAGCTCCCTGTACGGGCCGCCGTGGTAGTGGTTGTCGACGAAGTCGAGACAGATGATCCTCGGCCGCCGTGGGCCGAGGATCATCGCGGCCTGCTGTGCGAGGAGGTCGTTGACGATCTCTTCGAGGATCGTGGCAGGGACGGTGTGGAGCTGTGTGAGGGTGTAGTCGTCGGAGTAGGTCTTGAGCGAACTGTCGGTGACGGCCTTGGTTGATTTCTGGCCGACGGCTGCCCGAGTGACGGTCCGCCAAATGACCACGGGGTCGAAGTCACAGCCTTCGACCCCGGGAAGGGGCAGCCAACTGAGGAGGCTAACCGCTAAGCTTTCGAGGTCTGCCGCCGTAAGAACGGTGTCTGGGTGGTAGAGAAATCTCATACGTCACCCATCCAGACGCTTCCTATCGACCTAACGCTATCACTCGTGGCTATCCTCTGATCCGATGGGAACTACCGAATGTACTTGCGGTGCCACATTCGAGGACAAAGACGAAGGGATCGCCCATCTGGAGGACATCGATAGCGACGAAAGCGGCGAAGAAGTCCGAGTATATCGCGAAGTCAAACCCCGTCCTGAAACGGCCGAGAGACNGGGTGCTCGAAAGTCGAGCCACCTGATGGAGAGAGCGGCTGTACGAACTGCTACGCCGAACGACTCTCGCGACGGTACGACCACACAGAACACGAGTGGACGAACGAATATGCCGAAGAAAACGTCCAGACGAAACCCGAAAAACTCGACGAGCCAGCGTCGATCACGGCTTCCGCACCTGAAGACTGGTCAACTGCGGATCTTCCGGCAGGAAACCACCCATTGCGGGTGTTCGTGAACTCGATGAGTGATCTGTTCCACTCACAGGTTCCGGACGAGTTCGTCCAGAAAGTCTTCGCCTCGATGCGGAACTGTCCACACCACGTGTTCCAAATCCTGACGAAACGGCCGGGACGCGCTGCCCACATGCCGCTCGACTGGCCGCCGAACGTCTGGATCGGGACAAGTGTCGAGGACGACCGTGTGACCGAACGCATCGATCTGCTACGCGACTGTGACGCCGAGACGCTGTTCATCTCGTTCGAACCACTGATCGGACCGGTCGGAGAAGTCGATCTGGCGGGTATCGAGTGGGCGATCGTCGGTGGCGAGAGCGGTCCCGACGCGGATCGCCGAGAGATGAACCACGCGTGGGCACGAGCACTCCTCGAACAGTGCCGTCGCGACGATGTGCCCTTCTTCTTCAAGCAGTCGAGCGCTCGACGTCCAGAACAAGGAACTGCCCTGACAGTCTACGATCCCGAGTTCGACATATATGAACAGCGCGAGATACGAGAACTACCAGACATAGCCGAAGCAGTCGTCAACGCGCGGAAGCACACCCATGTCGATACAGAAACTGAGATGTGAATACTGTGGTGAATGGTTCGACGCCAACGAGACGGTGACCGTGGACATCCCGTCAGCGGGGCTGTTCCGGTGCCCCGAGTGCAGACGGTGGACCGAAGGAGTGGAGAAACGGTAGTCTCAGTATAGTTTTTCTTCCCCGAGAGCAGTGAGGGACAGCAACATCAGTTCTGTTCCGTGAACACCAATGGCAACACTACAAGCCGCCACCAGCTCGACGTGGAGTAGAGTCGATCCGGACGCCAAAAACCGAATCGAAGCAATCGCCGAGGAGTACGATTTCTGGGGCGCATTCGATGAACTCAACATCGACGTGAAGGAGAACTCCGATGGAGACACCATCATCAGTATCCACGGCTACGCATCGTTCGATCCGTCGAAACCCATTCATGATGAAGACGGGTCGGTCGTCGATCGCGAATACGGCCACGCCGAGGAGTTCCTCAAACGAATCGCGCCCCACCTCGAAGAGCAGCTCGTGATCGAGACAGTCGGCTACGAGAAGTGTCGCTTCCCGCTGCTTGCCGGCCAATGGAGCGTCTGGCCGGATGGCACCACTCAGTACGATTCGTTCGACCACAGCCCGGACAAGCCCGAGACGAGCGTGCAGGATGGCCAGTCGGACGACGCCGTCGAGTCCGGAGGCGTCGCCCAGTGAGCGAATCGACTGAGGCGGAGCGCCAGTTTTCGACCGGTATGGACGAGGCTCACGCGGCGGCCGCGGTAGCCAGCCATGAAGCGCCGGATCTCGATTTCCAGGGCGCTCTCGCTGCACTCCGCGAGGGCATCGATGGGTACGGCGACCGCATCCATGCAGGCGCGGCTGTCCTCCGAGCCACCGATGACCTCGACATCGAGACGGACCTGCTGACCCATCCGCGCGTCGAGCAGGCAGTGTGGCGATACGAGCATGATCCAGAGACGATCTGCCAGCAGATCGACCTCACCATCGAGCGCGAAGAGGCGACGGCCACCGTCGACGAGGTCGTTGCGGCGTTCCGCGTGGCTGCTGTCCGGCTCGACACTCCTATCGAAACCGATTGAGGGGAATGGTTAACAAACCTCCACTCCCCAAAGGATTCGACTACCCTACAGAGGTGAACGGGTGGATCCATGTACCGGAGTCAAACAAGAACGGCCACGTCTGGACTGGAGAGTCGGCACAGCGGTCGGTCGGTGTCTTCTCCGGCATCACCGACCGTGTCCGTGTCGCTGTCTTCGATGACCGTGTGAACGGATTCTGCAGCAAGATTCAGCCCGTGGAACGCTCGTTCGAAGTTGGCGAAACACAGGCTGAGGCGACGGCGTGGGGCGTCGAGCGCGCGGTCGCATGGATGGATCGTCACGCTCCAGATGAGTGGGACCACCCACACGTCGAAGAGGCGGTGTTCGATCCGCCGGTCGGATTCGTTCTCGATCGCTACTACCTGGAAGAGCGCGAGCACATCGTCTGCTACCGGCAGGAGAATGCCGAGAAAGCTGTCTGCATGGCGGGCGGACGAACCGCGGACAAAGAGCCGAGTCTGGAGACGCGAGCGTATCTCTACATCGAAGCGTGGCGCGGGAGCGGCAACGCGACGATCTCCCTCGCGCCGTGGCTGCGAGCGCACGACCACGAGAAGCACGAGGTCGTGGAACCGCCAGACGAGTGCGGGCTCGCCGTCGCCCTGAAACTGGCACGCGAGTGGGTCCGCGAGGAGGCCGGCCACACGCGGGACGCGCCCGAAGCTGGACAGAGCGGCCTCGAAACATGGTCAGAATGACCTGATTGGTGTACTCAGGTTCGATTTCTCCTGTTGAGAACCGACACTATCTCTATGGGGGTGAGCCAACGAATAACCACAACAGGAAGTGGCCTATGTCAGGAAATCCTCGCACGCCGCTGTCGGCCACAGCGAAGGAAGCTCTCGAAATCATCACGGATCCAATCCACGACCACGGGGGGAGGGGCTGTCCACAAGACGAAGTCCACCAGCTGTTGGCCAATCATGAAGCGTTCTCTCAGAAGCGGGCTGAGCGGGCGATCCACCAACTGCTGATGCGGGGTTACCTCTACGAAGTCGAGGGAAAGCTGTTCGTTACCCCCTGAACAGCCTCAAGCGGCACTCTTCTCCGAACAGCGAAGGCGATCATGATGCTCGATAGTTTGTCCTCCCCGGAGGGGTGGAGGATACTGACAATGGGCAACAACACAGTCAGCGACAGCACCGAAAAGACGACAACCGAAGAGCGAGTCACGATCACGCTCACCAATTATCCGATTCCAGTTGCCGAAGACGAGCGCGAAATCGGACTGGAGGCACTCGAAGACGCCATCAGCCAGCTCCTTGGCGTCAACATCGCATCGGCCGACATTACGGCGAGAGTCGGGCATCACTACGTCCAGATCGGCAACGACTGTCCGCGGTGTGGTGGCCTGCTCGAACTCCGCCAGTACACCTATTGCGACAATGGAGCCGTCGCAGAAGCTAACTGTGCCCACGCTCCCAAGTGTGAGTGGAGAGGCCGAGCCATCTATCGGATGATCGACCTTGAAAGCGGCCCCGTCGCGGATGTCGAGAGTGCCGTCGCCAACGGCGACATGACACCCTCGTATCACTCGTACTGACAAGGGTCGTTGACAGACTGGAATCACCGCATCACCCGAAATCATGCGGTTGAGACACGATCTTGCCCATGAACAACGGAAATGTGGTGTGTTCAGTCTGTTTCCGAATCGGGAATACAGGCCCACGACAGTGAACAAACATTCAAGTACCTGAGCAACAACTATCCAGTTGAAGACCAGACGATTCATGGACGGGACGACTACTGATAGCGAGAAAGTCGAACAGCTTACAGACATTTTCACCGATCTCACTGGTGCATCTTCCACCACCGAACGCCAACACGAAGATCGCTGGGCATCTGTCTCCGCGGACAACTCAGACGGTGACGAAACCATCCAGAGCATCATCCGCGAGATGATCGACGAGTACGGGATTCAGACCTCGCTCGACGAGGACGAACTCGTCACCCTCGTCCAGCAGTACCACGCTGGGAAGAGCGATACGCAGATCGCTCGTGCGCTCGGGTCGTCGAGCCGTGACAAGACGGTCGCTCGCGCCCGCATCAGTCTCCACCTCTTCCAGGAGACTGATTTCGACGCGCCGTTCGAGCTGTCGCGGCTACGCGAACTCCTCGATCAAGATACGCCGACCAGAGAGATCGCCGACACCCTCTCGGCGAGTAAGAGTACCGTTCGCGCCTACGCGCGCGTACTCGCCGCTGAAACCGAAGCCGAACGAGCCNCAGCGACGACACCGACCAGTTCAGCGAAACGGTGTCTCCGACCGCGTATGCGAGCGGTCTCGAAGATGCTGTTGGAAGCAGCTGATCAGCCAATAGCTTTATTAATATCTGGATATGTTTGTTGGATAGGGCAATAGCCCTACTGATGCCAAGCAGCGGATCGTTCCCTTCATCGAAACGGCACGGGAGTTGTTCCCCTTCGCCCTGCCGTATGTTTATTTGGCTGGTAGAGGAATGAGGTCACATCAATGGCAACTGAAGCGTTCAGAGCCCGCACGGACGACCGGCCTCCGCTCGCTCACCGAACCGACAGAATCGCCCTCCGGAACGAAACGAACACACCTGTCGTATACGTTGACGACGACCCACTGTTCTTCGCCGCGCCGGATGAAGAATCGATGAAACAATCGCCGCTGAAGCATGATATCGCCGATATTCGCCACCAGCACTACACCGTGGATGCAGACGATCTCGATGAGAGCGAGCGAATACTCCGAGAGATCGCCGATCAGTTCGATGCCGATACTGAGCAGAGATTCTACTACGGGATCGCGGGCGAACGAGCGCAGATTTGCGGGAATGGTCTTGAGGACTATTTTGAGGCGATAGCCAACTTCCGCACCACCTACAAAGACCTCGAAGAGCAGCTCGAACCTGCCGGAGAGTACCAACGAGACGGGTTTCCCCACCCACAGGAGTACATGAGCGTGAAGGCAGTCGGGCTCACGTATGTCGAGGGAGTGTGGCTGCGATTCACGACAAACCTCACTGAGAGTCCGGACGGGGAATACTACGGCTACACGACGCTATCGCTCACGATCGTCAAACAGCATGGCCCGCTCATGGCGAACTGGTTACAGGACCGACTTGACCATCCCGCGCTTGGCAGCCCCTCGTCAGTTGACCGGCAGAGCGTTCGGTCACAGGTGCATCTGCCGGTTGGCCCAGGACCACTCACCGATGTCAAACATCATCGTCTCATCGGCTTTCGCGGCCGTGACGAAACGGTTGAGTACATCTCCTGTGAGAATCCATACTACCGAGCAGAGCAGACAGCCCGCAGTGAGCAATACCACCGATTTAGAGACGCAGGTCTCCCTGACTGTGTGATTCCGCGACTCATTCAGATCGATCGCCTTCCACTCCGGCCGCGGGGCGGGTCCCACGGCATCGACGAAGACGTGTTCGTCGAGGGTGAGTTTAAAATCACGCAGTTCGGGTCAAACGCCAGGGGAGGAGGCGTCGCACTGTTTTCTGGCAAAACAAACCCGATACGAGAAGAGAAATACGCTAAGCGGGAAGCTGAACTGGCTGCGAGACGCGAGGAAGACAATCACGGGCTCCTCAACCGACTCACGCCCTGACACCGTCCTGGTATGTCAATACACACACCCAACTTCTGTCCCCGCTGCGGTACCGAACTGGAGCCAGACGAGTTCGATGGCGACACACGTGGCTACTGCTCGGTCTGCGAAACCCACGTATTTCACCTGCCGAGTCCAGCTGCGGGAGTAGTTGTTCTCGATGGCGACCGCGTGTTGTTGGTCCAACGAGATCGGCCACCGTTCGAGGGACAGTGGGAACTCCCCGCTGGCGTCATCGAGCACGGCGAGACGCCACGCGAGGCAGCAGCCAGAGAGCTCACCGAGGAGACCACACTCAATGTCACTTCGGATGCGCTCATACTCACCAAATCGGGAGGGCACGCTCTTGGAGCGACGAACGAGGAAGACGAAGAGGATGAGAATTCATCTGAGTCGGATGTGTTCGTCGTCGAGACCACCTTCGCAGTGAGTCGCAGCGAGACAACGGGCGAGCCGGCCGCTGGCGGGGGCGAACGCGCTGCGCGCTTTTGGCCGCTCGCAGAAATCCGCCCAGACCTTCGACCCGGCGAACACGAGCGAATTCGCCACTCGATACAGGCCCTCGACAGCTAAGACAGCCAGCAGACCCTGTTTTTCTGCGCCCGGAGCGGTGAGGCAGAAACAGATGAGCAAGCATTCAGATATCGGTATTCAGAGTCGATGGTTCACCATCGAGCTCACCATCTGCCAGTTCCGCGAGAGCTACTGGCCGGCAGCATACAGCGGTTCCAGCAGCGTGGATCTGTTCGTTCCACTTCCCGGAAACCGGACGTTGTGGGCCGCGGCGAGTTCACGGTGGCTCGCAGAACGACTTGGCATCGATCCGCTCGGCTCCGAAGCGCTCGCAAGCGTCGTGCCTGACCCGCCCCACAAATGCAAAGCAGAAGGGTGTGAATTCGAAACCGAGGACTACAGTGTCTTCCTCGCTCACGACGAACGCGAGCACGCTCCTGAAGCCAACCGTCACGCGGAACAGGAGGGTCGCTGATGGGAGTTCGTGGCCGATCGTCGGACGAGACAACCAAAACCTCATCTCGCATCAGAGAGGCGCTCGCAGACGCTCACGAAGAGTGGTCCATCGAGGTCGAAGAGGTTTCCGGGCGGGTGGTGATCGAAGCCGAGCGCAAGCAGTTTCATCCTAACGGCAGCAGTGCGGGAGCACTCGCGCTCGATCATCCGAAGAAAACCGGTTGG
>NZ_AOME01000107.1 GCF_000336935.1 Halococcus salifodinae DSM 8989
ATCTTCGAAGCCCGCCGAACGATCAAGCACGAACGGCCTTCGGATTGGACGGTGCGCGCTTACTACAAAATCGAGACACTCCTGTTGGATAGTCTCAAGGACGACAACCAGACCATCTGATCGGAGCCAGGATGACTCGGCATCACTACCTTATGTAACAACAAGCATCCTTATGTAGGTCTAGATGTTACATAAGGTCAATCATGGCTTCAGAAGAGCCGCCGGCTGTCCCGGCTTNCCTTATGTAACAACAAGCATCCTTATGTAGGTCTAGATGTTACATAAGGTCAATCATGGCTTCAGAAGAGCCGCCGGCTGTCCCGGCTTCGCTACCGAAGTATCTCCGCAAGGGCCTCCCAAAGCAAGACCACGAATCGCTGCTGAAAATCCGCGAGTATATCGACGAACTCCTCGAATGGACCCAACAGCCGATCGACAACGACGAACTGCCGGACGCCGCCGATCCCGTCGACGAGGATGGGAGCAGTTCGAAGGGTGGGACCGTCGTGATGGAGAAAGTCACGTGTGGCGACGAAACCTGCAAGTGCATGAAGAAGGGCGAAAAGCACGGGCCGTACCAGTATCTCTACTACCGGAAGGCCGACGGGACGCTCACGTCCGAGTATATCGACAATCGGTGATTGCTCAGCGAACAATCCGTATCGGTCCCTCTACGAACCTTATGTAACAATACGGCAGGTGGAAGTGATGAAATGTTACACAAGGTGGCGAGAGACCACACCACTGCTTCCGGAGCAACTCGGGCTACACCCTCGTTTTTCTCTCCCGAGACAGGTGGAGGATTTCCACCATGGAAAGCCCGTCACAGCCCCCAACGAAGCAGGGCGTCGAGAACACAGACTTTCAGCAGCAGCCAGACACCCGGACGCTAGATCCAAGCGAACTCGCCACGAAATTCGGAGCAGTCTCCGAGCCGGAAAGCCCCGAAGAAGAATGTACGGCTGTGTTGAATCGCCATAGGGCGGTGGATTTCACTGCTTGACGGAGCGTTTGATGTTGTAGACGACACACATCAGGGTGATTTCT
>NZ_AOME01000108.1:0-39405 GCF_000336935.1 Halococcus salifodinae DSM 8989
GGCTGAACTTGCGCAGCCCACACACCTCGGTCCGGTGCCTCTCACAAAGGTCTCGCTCGCCGTGGCTTTATCAACTCAGAACGCAACAGGCACCAGAAGGCCATCCAAGCACCTTCCATCCTGTGCCGGCATCACCACTCACATTCAGAACCTCCAGTGCTCCATGACCGCAGCGAGCACAGAACGGTGAAGCCTCGACGATAACGAGCGGGTCTCGGACCGAGACAGATGAACTACGACCCAGTCGTCGAGAGCAGGCTGGTAGCCACACTCACGAGTTCCTCGGCGTCGGCTTCACGCAGCCGCTCGTCGCCGAGCAGCAAGCGTTGTCGCGGGCGGCCCACGTCAATCGGCACTTTCTCCGTTTCGATCAGGCCCCGCTCTTCGAGGTGGTTTTTCGCCCGCGAGAACGTCGCCTTGCTCGCCACACCCACTCTCTCGCCCCACTTCGAGACATCGTAGAGCATCTCCTCGTGTTTCGCCGCCACAAGCACACTCACATCTACCTCATCGAGACTGCTCTCGGCACTCCGCGTCGTCGCAAGCGCCCCCACCATCTCCTCGAAATCTGATTCGACATCCGCACCGAACTCCGCTGTGAGCGAGTCTGCGACCTGTGAGTGTGCCGGCGTCCGCAACCCGAACTCCTCACCTGTCTCCCACGCACTTGCCCAGCGATTGCGGGTGGCGTCAACGAACTCGCTATCGTCACTCACAAGCCCTGCAACCGTCTCACCTGCCGGAACGACAGAGACCACTTCCTCGTCGGTGACGACCAGCATGTTCTCGAACGGTTCGTCGGTGGTTCGCACTGAGAGTGTCTCCGCTGCGATCAAGTCCGCGGCCGTGCTCGCAAGAACGAAATCACTCCGGAGCCACTTCAAGACGGACTCCGCGGCCAGCAGCCGCACTCTCGGGGGATCATCCAACGCTCGCAGAATCTCGATCAGTTCTTCGACGCTATCCTCGTCGAAACCAACACCGAGAATCTCGCTGACCTCCTCTGGCAGGACAGCGCGGAACACCTCACTCCGGGATGACCGAACGCTCGTTGTGTTAGTTGCCATCAGCTGAACTATGATTCCAAGGTATATCGACCTTTTGGCTACTATTTCGCGCCCTCAATGAACCGAGGCGACGAAGAATACAAGCTCCAGCGATTGGCGTCAACGCTCGTCTGACCCCGCACTGAAGGAACTTCCCGGTGAGAACTCCGTCAACTCCTTGATCTCCTGTTCCAGCCGGTCGATCTCTTGACGAAGCACATCGGCTTCCGGATCGTCACCCACCGCCAGCCGGTCTTTCAGCCCCTGAAGCCGTGTCTCTTTGCGCTCCTCGTCGACGTCGGCCTTCCTCACATACTCGCTCTCGGAGACGTCGTACACGGCCGACTCCGGCACAGGGACCACTTCCAGCGCTTCGTCGACCTTCCCGCGGTCGACATCCATCACTTGCTCACGATCGATCGATAGTGAACCGCCGCTTGAGACCCACTACTACTCGTCCGAGCAACGCTCCAGAGTGAGTATCGAGATCAAGGCAACGATCGCCGAGACGGTAGCGCCGGCAGTTAGCCTGCGATCACCGCCACCCCTCGAACGGATCGTTGGTGTTCGAGACCGTCAGCACGATTGTCTAGCGTGGGTGCCGACGACGCACTGACCTGCCCGCTCCCGTTCGCAGCGGTGATGGTCAGTGGGTGGGACGCGATCTCTTGGAGACTGGAGGCAACGTACGAATAGTTGCCCGGCTCCTTGTCCGCCGCGATCTCGTAGGTGAACGACACGGTGGTGCTCTCGCCGCCGTCGATCGTCACCTCCTGTGGCGTTGCCTGTGGCCGGAAGTTTGCGAGCATCTCCTGCGTGCCGAGTTCGCCGAGGTCGTACTGGCTGACTGCCGACGCCTCGCTGAGGAAGGGGTAGATCGTCTGTGTCCCTTCTTCGTCACCAGTGTTGGTGATGGTGGCGGTCGCCGTGAACTCCTCGCCCTGGCCGACTTCCGAGGGACCGGTCAGGTTCGAGACCGCGAANAGTGTTGGTGATGGTGGCGGTCGCCGTGAACTCCTCGCCCTGGCCGACTTCCGAGGGACCGGTCAGGTTCGAGACCGCGAAGTACGCCGGCTCCGGCTCGCCACCTTCGACCGAGATGTTTGCGATCGCACTATCGTCGGCCGTCTCGATCCCGTGCTCATAGGTGCCCTCCGTGGCCGGCACCGTCGGCGAGAACGCGACTGTCGTGCTCTCGCCCGGACCCAGCGTCACGTTGCTCGTGTTCGCCGTCGATCCGTTGAACAGGTACTCGACCGTCTGCGTGCCGGTGGTGTTGCCCGTGTTGGTGATCGTCGCATTCACGCCGATCTCCGCACCGGGTTCAGCCGTGGTGGGGGCGGAGAGGTCCGAGACCGAGTAGTTCGCCTCACCGGGAGTCTCGGACTCCTCAATCGTGATCGTCGTCGACGCCACCTCGTCGGCGGAGGCACCGTGGCGGTACTCGCCCGGTTCGCGGCTCGTCGAGACGTCGTAGGTGAACGTCACGGTAGTGCTCTCACCGCCATCGAGCGTCACTCGTTCGGAGAGATGGGAGCTGGCAGTGAACATCTCCCCACCGAAATCAGTGCCCGGCGGGAAGTAGAACACCGTCCGGGTGGTTTGCTCCGCCCCGGTGTTGGTGATCGTCGCGCTGACGTTGATCGTCTCACCCTGCGCCGCGGTGTCGGGCGCGCTCAGGTCCGAGACCGCCAAGAACGACCCGACCGTGAAATTCTGGGTGGCGGTGCCGTTCGCCGGCACTTCGACGAAGCTGATGTCGGTAGCGTTGTAGCCGTCGGCGTTCGCCCGCAGCGCATACGTGCCGCGGTCGAGATCATTGATCTCGTAGGAGCCGTCCTCGTCAGTGGTCACGTTGAACGCGCCTTGGTCGGCGTCGACCACGTGTGCACCCTCGATGGGCACGCCCGCGGCGTTCTCCACGTAGCCCGTGATGGAACCGTTACGCGGCGTGATTTGGAAGTCGACGCCCGTAACTTCCTCACCGGGTGCGACCGTAACGACCTCCTGCGGTCGGTACTCGCCCGGCGTGTCGGCGACGTTCACGACGTAGTTGCCCGGCGGCACGTCGAGGGTGTACGTGCCATTGTCCGCGGTCGTCGCCTCGTGGACGTTGCCCTCGTTGTCCTCGGCAGCGACGGTGACGTTCGCGACCGGCTCACCCGTGTCGCTCGCGGTGACCGTTCCGCTGATCGACCCGTCCATCGGGGCAAGCGAGAAGTCCTGGGTGACCGTTCCGTTCGCCGGTACCTCGACCGCCGTAGTTTCGTTAGTGTAGCCGTCGGGCGACACCGTGACGTTGTGCGTGCCCGCGGGCACGTCCTCGATCCGGTAGGTGCCGTCCTCGTCGGTCACGGCGGTATAGTTGCCGTCGTCGACCGCGACGGAGATGTTGGCCGGCGCGTCCTCGATCGGGTCGCCGGTCGCGTTGTTCACGACTGTGCCTTCGACGGCACCCCGATCGACATCGATCGTGACCGGCGCAGTATCTACATCATCTTCGGAAGTAACGGTATGGAACCAGTCCGCCGATATATCGAGGTCGTCGCCGATCGTGTAGGTGAATTCGATGGTCTCGCTCTCACCAGGGTCGAGCGTGACGTTCGCGGACGTATCATCCTGTGATGCCACCTCACCGGCACCAGTCCCGCCGGGACCGGTCACGTACGTGACCGTATTCGCCAAGGTTTGGTTCGCAGCCTCGGTGAAGTCTGGGTTTTGGACGAATGATTCCCGACCGAGCGATGACGCGAGCACCGTCGAGTTGGCGGAATCGGCACCCAGACCCGAGCCACCAATGGTACTGCTCTCTGCTCCGACATCCGCGATCACTTCGCCGCTGTAGCCGCTAAACCAACTACGATCAGCATAGTCCGCAGTGTGGATCGGAACGGTTTCGCCAGGATCGGCCATCCCTTCGAAGATCGGATGGTCTTGGGTGACATTATAGTAGACAGGCGTGCTGCCGCCGTCGCCATCGGTAGCGCCACTCGGATTGCCGGTTGCAGCGGATAGTTCCGGGATAGCGTCGCTGCCCGACCCCCAGCCGTCGAGCCAGACGACACCGGTCTGCTGACCGTTGGTCGCCTCAACGAATGACTGCACATCGAGTTCGGCTGGGTCAAGGTCCTGCATTACGAACGTGTCGTACTCACCGACCGCTTCCATCGCGTTCTGATCCTCGACCATCGTGACGTTGTACTGATCGGGGAGTTCCTTCCGGAGTGTCGAAGCGACCTGCTCGCCGTATCCTTCATCAGAGTCGACGACAGCGACAGCGGTTTCGCCCTGCATCAGGTCATACGTTACTGTTTGTTCGTCGGTCGCGTTGCCAGTGTTCTCAACCGATGCGGAGACGTTGATTGTCTCGCCGAGGCTGGCCTCGTCGGGTGCGTCGGTGATGTTGACGTCGAAGAACCCTTCAAGCACCATGATGTTCGCGGTCGCCGAGTCGTCTTCCGTGTGAACACCGTGTTGATAGGTTCCGGCGTTCACGCCCTCGGTCTCGATGTCTTCGAACCCGACGGTGGTGCTCTCGCCCGCACCGAGTGTGACGTTCGTGGTCCGCTCGCTGCTCCCGCGGAAGCGATATTCGACGGTCTGGGTGTCCTCCTGATTGCCCGTGTTCGTGACGGTCGCGTTCACGTCGAACGCATTGCCCTGCTCGACTTCACTCGGCGCGCTCAGGTCCGAGACGGCGAAGTTCGACCCGAGAACCGTGATCTCGTCGCTCGCGGAGTCGTCCTCACTGAATACCCCGACGTGGTAGTCACCCGCGCCGATTTCGTCCGCGTCGACCTCGAACGTCACCGTGGTCTCGTGTGGTCGGTCGACGGGATCGTCGACGCCCGCGGGTGCCATGTCGATCGTCTTGTTTGTGACCGGCGTTCCATCGCCGAGATCGCTCTCGTTTTCGGAAACGTGGAGCGAGACTGCTTGGATCGCTCCCTCGTCACCGGGATTCGTGAGAGTGGCAGTAACGGTGATCGTCTCGTTCTCGGCGACTTCGTCGGGTGCGGTCAGATTCGAGACCTGGATCGCGCCCTCGTCGAGCGTCCCCTGGACTTTGCGCTGGAGCAGGCGGAGGTCGTCGGTCGTGACCTCGCCGTCGCGGTTCATGTCCGCGAGGTTCGCGTTGAAGCTCTCGGGTTCCTCACCGTAGAGGTACTGCTGGGTCAGCCGAACGTCCTGGACGTTGACGTCGCCGTTCTCGTTGACGTCACCGAGTTCGGACTCGGGGGCGGAGACGGCGAGCTGCTGGGTTGCGTTGTAGACGTCGATGATACCCATCCCGTACCGGGTGTCCTTCTCGTCGTCCGGTGCCGGGGCATCGTCGGGTTTCCACGCCGTACTGTTGAGTGCCTGCTGGATCTCGGAGACCGAGGCGTCGGGGTTCGCCGAATGGATCAACGCAGTCGCGCCCGCGACGTGCGGGGTGGCCATCGAAGTGCCCGAGAAGGTGTCGTCGTACCCACCGCCGGGAACCGAGCTCAGTACGTTCACGCCAGGTGCGGAGACGTTCGGCTTGATGAACGTNGTGCCCGAGAAGGTGTCGTCGTACCCACCGCCGGGAACCGAGCTCAGTACGTTCACGCCAGGTGCGGAGACGTTCGGCTTGATGAACGTGTCCGGCCATTCGGCAGGTGGGTCGTCCCACTCACTTTTGTCGATGACTTGGCCGCTGGAGAAGTCAGCGATGTCGCCATCAGCGTTCGAAGCGCCGATGGAGAACGTCTTGAAGTCGTTGCCGGGCGAGCCGACACAGCCCTCGCCGCTGTTGCCGGCCGCGGCGACGAAGCTCGTCCCCGAAGCTTTGGTGTTCTCGACGACCGGAATCCACGCCTGGGAGTAGACCGGGCCGAACAGACCACAGCCTGCACCGAGGCTCAGGCTCGCCACGTCGGCTCCCTCGCTGACAGCCCACTGAACCCCGCCGATGACTTGGGTAGTCGAGCCGCTGCCGCCCGGAATGACCATCCCATGCATCAGCTGGACGTTAGGTGCGACGCCGATTGCCGTGCCGCTCGCGTCGCCGCCCGAAACGGTGCCGCTGACGTGCGTGCCGTGTTCGGCGCTGTCACGCGGTTCGGAGCCGGGGACCTGGTTACCGTTCTCGTCGAACTCGGCCCATCCACCGGGGTAGGTCGCGTTCGATTCGTTTTCGGTGTAGAGGTCGATGTCCGGGTGGTCGATGTCGACGCCGGTGTCGAGCACCGCGACCTTGGTTCCCTCGCCGCGGGTGTCGAACTCGTTCCAGGTCTGTGTGGCGTTGATCTGGTCTAACCCGTAAGTGGTGTTGACGTCGCTCGGGCTGGTTTCCGAGCGGTCATCCGCTGGTTGGACGTTCTCGGGTGGCTTCGGAACCGAGATCTCGCGGCTCTTGACGACCGCGTTGACACCCTTGATCTCGGCCAGCGACCGAACGCTGGTCCGATCCGTGTCGACGGTGACCGCGACGAGGTTGGCGATCCAGAACCTGTTCGTGACGTCGACACCACCGAGATCGCGGGTGCCAGCCATTACTGACGCCTGTGTAGACCTGGCGTGGTCTTTCAGCGTGGTGATGGTTTCCTCTCGGCTGGCACTCCGATCAACGGATGCTTGGTCGAGAACGAGTAGTGTCCGGACCGTCCCGTTGGCGTCCTGGAGCGCCGGATCGATCGGAGCCGTTTTGGATTGAGTCGAGTCAGCGGATTGGGCGGTTCGTGCCTGTCCACCAACGGAACTCAGCTGTGTGGTATCCGAAGCGATGCTGTGTTGTGCAGAGTGTTGGCCCACTCCCAGTGCACCAGCGAACGGTGCTGCCATGGAAAGTGTGACCACCCCCGCAACGATGATTGCGAGAAGTGTAGTGTATTTGCGTGACATAATTCACACGGTTTTGTTTCGGGAACACACGCAATAGTATATCACCGATTTCGGTAATATTCTCATGCGTGATATCCTCTGCCTCAGGCGCACCAATAATAAACCTACTCCTGTTTTCATGATCATAAGTATAGACTAATGGCTCGCAACGAGCGTTGTTGTACAATCTCCCACAATATTGGTCATTTGACTATATCTGCGGAGGGTGAAGTCTAGCAGATAATCTCCGCATGTGATTCTGAATATTATGTTATAGGCAAGAGTTCGTAAAGTCCTTGGGAAAATCGGCCGGCTACTTTTGTTAGTCGGCTATGACCGAGACTGATCGTTTCAGTTCCACCGGAACTCCAAAGAGAACCAGTGAGGAAATCACGTCCGAGTAGATATCTGGATCCTTTATCAACAGACTACATGTAAGGTGAAGATATGCCGATCAAGGAATATGAATGGGAGTCTCTGGAATACGAACATGAACCGCTGCTCAAAGCACTCGAAACCCAGCTCCAAGAGGGATTCCCCCAAGCATATACTCTCGAGGAGTTGGCGAACGAGCTCCGTATAGTGGAGGAGGTGGATGCCGAACCCGATCTCTTTCTTCGAACGGAGCTGTACGTGTACTTGGATATCCTCGTTGACCGTGGGAGAATCGAAGCCAAGGATTCTGGAGGGTACGTCCCTGAACCGACCACATACTACCGTGCAAAAGGCTCTGCGGAGACAGACTGACACCGTCCAGTTCGACTGCTGGAATACTGACAGCCTCCGGCGCTCGTTTCGGCCACTGCAGTGGCTCTCACGACCCTGGGGAGACCGGAGCCCTAACAAGATGAGAATCCGGTTGTTTCACTCTGCGCTGTCCGCGAACGCACTCCCTGGCGAGAACTTCGTTAACTCCTCGATCTCTTGTTCCAGTCGATCGATCTCCTGGCGCAGTACCTCCGCCTCGGGATCGTCGCTCACTGCCAGCCGGTCTTTGAGGCCCTGGAGCCGCGTCTCCTTGCGTTCCTCGTCGACGTCGGCCTTCCGGACGTATTCGCTCTCGGAGACGTCGTACACGGCCGACTCCGGCACAGAGACTACATCCAGTGCTTCGTCAACCTTTCCGCGGTCGACGCCCACCAACCGGTCGCGATCGATCCCGGTATCCTCGAACGCTTCCAGCACGGTCTCGTCGTCTTTCAGCGAGCGATTCTGGCGCGTGGTACGCTGGACCGAACCGTACTGGCCGTGAGCCGGCCGGTCGTGTTGGACGCGATCCAGCAGCACGTCAGTCACGTCCTTGCGGAGATCGTTGGCGTTGCGCTGGACATCCGACAACAACGTGTAGAGGTTGATCAGCGCTGATGTCTCTACCTCGTCGAAAGCACTCATCTCCTCGCGTTCGAGGACATCGATCAGCAGGAGCATATCCGCATAGACGTCGATGTCCGGCTCCTCGCGCTCGCTCTCCTGCTCGTCGTCCCCACCCGCGCTCATCGAGAGATGGGGCGCGTCGTCCAGCACTGCGCTCTCGTCGACCTCATCGAGCTCGGTCAGCGTCCCCTCGCGTTCGTCGAGCACGTATCGTGGATGGAGTGCAAGCACCGCCGCGTAGGGTTCGGCCTTCGGCGGCAGCCGGTCGAGCTCGAAGCCGTCGAGTGCCTCGTGGGTGTGCTCGGCGAGCGCTTCGAACTGCTCGCGATCCAACGGTTGTGAATCGCTCGAATCGGTATCCTCGATGATGATCCGTGGCTCCTGGACGTCGACGATCTGAAAGCGCCGCGATGCCAGCGGCGTGATCAACGTCGCGTCCTCGGGAAGTTCCTCGCAGCGCTCGCAGAGCGTTCCCCACGTCGCGCCGAAGGGTACGGGCATACTGTCTTGCTTACACAGCCGGTATGAAAACGTTCGCGGGCTTCACACGGGATTCCGAGTGAAAACGCCGTGCAATGGCCGGCGTGCTACTCTTGGATCGACGATTCCTCGTCGGTTGGCGTAATCCGAACTTGATCGTCAACGTAGTAGATACGCCCCCGATTGTCGAGCATGTCGAGCGCGTGGGCGGCATCCGACTCGGTGTATCGGTCATCCTCGGCAAGCAGTGCTTTTGCATCGGCTTTCGCGAGGCCATCTCTCTCGTCGTCTCTGTCGCCGATCGCCTCAGTTAGCACAGTGAGGGCATCGTCGGCGAACGGCGGGAGTCGCCGCTCTCGGTCCATGCAGGCGGTTTGGCTCGGCGACTATGAGTGTGTATCAAGCGGATCTGCTGGTACAACTCATCACGGTGTTCGATTCTCTGTTTCGAAACGTCCGGGATTGACCGGGGTGCTTGAGAGCACTATTGCCCCACCGCCGAGACGGATTCACTGATTCGAGGCGCGATTTCAGTCTTACCCCGTCAGAATTGAGGCGACCCCGGTCGCTGAGAGGCCACTGAAGCAAGCGGCAGAGCCGTTGGTTGCGACGGCCTTCGCGTGAGGCGGTACGGTTGGTGGTTGCGGCGCAGGAGTGTTTTGGACTGGTAGCCTTAGCTACACCTCCTAAAGCGATTGTCCCACTGTTCGGGACAATCGCCGTTGAGGGCGGGTCAGGAACGCCAGAGAGCGCGAGCTACCCGACGAGAGCTAGCGCCGCAGTGCAGTCCTCGGTTGTGAAATAGAACACCCGGCGCTAGCTCTCGTCGGGTCGGTTGCGCGTCCGAATGTGGAGTTCCTGCTTATCCTGCCCGCGCCGAGGCGGGGGTGCGGGAGCAAACGTCGAAGCCGTCGATTGCGATAGCACACGACAAGAAGGTATATATCGCCATCACTGCCGCCACTGATATGGACAATTACCGCGAATACGTCGAAGAGAATCGTGCTCACTGGGACGAACTCGCCGAACATCATCCTGATACCGATTCCTACGATGTTGAGTCGTTCCTTCAGGGCGAGTCCAGCTTGCGACGGCTTGAGCGCGAGGAATTAGACGCCACTGGCAGACGGCTGTTACACTTACAGTGTCACTTCGGATTAGATACTCTCTCATGGGTCCGAAATGAGGGGGTAGCTCATGCAACGGGCGTCGATTTCGCCCCGACTGCTATTGAGACTGCACGGGATTTACGCGACCAAATCGACCTCTCTCCGGACCAAACCCGGTTCATCGAGAGCGATATCTACGAGCTACCCGAGAACTTAGATGACACCTTTGAGATCGTGTTCACTTCCTACGGAACGATCTACTGGCTTCCCGATCTGACCCGATGGGCGGAAGTAATCGCTACTCATCTTGAGTCTGGCGGGACATTTTACATCGCTGATGGGCATCCGCTCGCTGAGCCATTCCACCATGAGAGTACCGCAGAGAACCTACAAGCTGCGTATCCCTACTTCAACACAGACCCGACGACCGAGGAGTTCGATGGAAGCTACGCTGGATGGGACTTCGGATTAGAGAATAAACGGTCTCATGGGTTTTCTCACCCGCTCGGTGAGATTGTCACCGCTCTAGCCGATACCGGCTTGCGGATTGAGTTCATACACGAGCATCCGTGGTCGTTCTTCCAGCGGTTCGATGTCATGGAATCGGACGAGGACAACCGATGGTGGCTCCCCGATCTGGAATACGACCTTCCGTTTACGTTTTCTCTAAAAGCGCAGAAACCCGCGTGACTGAGGATGCGATTTGAACCTGCAACGAAGCACTCCCTTCGTTACGGGGGAGCCCTCCGGCGTGATCGATACGAGACACCCCTCATTACGAGTGAAATCTGTCGGGATCGTCCCCACCTCAACCCCAATAGTTACATCTCGATAACGGGGTGTGGCTACGCCGAAGCGACACCCCACCGTTTCCGATGTTTCCGCGGGTGTGGTTGAGCTACCTCTTGCCGACAGGGATATTTTGTATTAAACGATGTGGGGCTACTGACAGCCTGTCAGAAACCAAGTGGTTGTTGACAGGGTATTTCAGATAGTCGAGTTGCGAGCCTGGCGATACGATTGAACAGTTCGGGTTGCAGTCCATCCAAGACCGAGAACAACTAGAGAGACGAGTCCAAGGATAATCGGTTCGCTCTCTAGCCCCCACTGAACCATCATCGTAAGGAAACGCCCGATAAGAGCAAGGGACGCTAAGATGGGCAGTAGAAGGAGTGAATAGCGTATCACGGTTTTGTTGGTACTCCCTCTCCGGAGTACGTCGTATCCATTAATACGGATCATTGCAACTTCACCGGCGGCTTTGATACCGATAATGGCGCTCACGAGCACAAGGGCGACGTACTGCCCTCCGATGAGACCGTTACCACCGACAAGATGTGCTACCATCTGTGTGGTTCCAATGAGGACACCAGCAGTAAGCGGGCCGATTAACAGTAGCTGTTTGGAGGGGCGTTCGTTGAGCGTGATAGTCACGATATCCTGAATGGTGCCAAGCGATGCGTCTGTGAGGACGAAAACCGCCAGACACAGGCGGATGATGAAGGTAGGATATTGGTAGCCATCTTTGATCCAGTCGAGACTCTCGGTGAATGAGTCGCCGCGTCCGCACTCGTATTGCTGCATCCGCACGGGCGCGGTCCCGTGCGGATGCCGCTGGTAGGTGCCGTTTTTCTTCGGTTGATCTGCGCCACAGATCGGACAGGAAGGACGTTGCTCAGTACTGCCATAATCCTCATGAATCAGTGACCCGTCGTCTTCGGTTGGTGCGGGTGTGGTGGTCATATTCACACATTCGCACCAATTGCCCTAAAGCTGATAGATTACGGTGTGAGTCTCAAATTGAATCGCCAATTTTGAGCAACTTCTCAGTAATCAGATATCCTCAGGAAGTAGCCCGGCAGGATTACCGTTGAGGGTGTCAATGACCCAACATAGATAAATAGATATACTCGTTCGCCATATTGCAGCGCATGACGCCGACACACCGAACGACCGCCACGAATACCACGAACGCCAAACGGTTCGAGCACGGGCAGGAAAGCAGTACGATCCCCCGAGGGAGAGACGGCTCGTGAATCGACGACGCGTACTCCGTGGACTTGCCGCTGGCTTCCCGCTCTTTGCGGGGTGTAGCGCACTGAGCGGGCAGGAAAATACAACTCAACCCAACAATACGACCACGGCGACGACAGATACTACGACAGCAGCGACGACCGCAACCAAACAGTCCTCCGTTGAAACGGACACAACCGAACGGTCTTCGACTGAGACTGAAATGGACGCAACCGAGCGGTCCTCGACTGAGACTGAAACGGACACAACCGAGACAGACGCGACCGAAACCAACCAGGGTGGGTCCACTCCCTCGACGGACATTCCCTACGCAGCGATGATTCCTGTCCCATCGGACCCGTCGGATTTCCAATTCGATTTCCATCAGATCGACGCGATCCGTGAGCGCAAGCGCGAATCCGCCGACTTCCTCCCCGAATCGTCCATCGAAACCGCGACCTATTCGGGCGGGGGCGGCTTCGAGATTCCGTATTCGGAGATCGAGACGCTGCTGTTGGCCGACTGGGACGTCGTGGTTGGCCCGTTCGAGAAAGAGCCAATCATTACGACGCTCACAGAGGGGGAAAGTGACGCCGACCTCAGAGAGACGTACAAGGGCTACGAGATTTACGTCGAGTCCGACGACGCCGGCGCGAACGCCTTCTCGGGCGATACGCTCATTAGCGGTCTCTTCCCCGACCCATCGCTCTCGGGAATCAAAGCTACCATCGACGCGATGAGTAGTGATGGCGAACGGTTCTACGACGCGAACGACGACTTCCGGGCGCTCGTCGATGCGCTCGGTTCCGGGGTAGTGGTCGGCGGATATCTCACACCCGACGCCGACAGCGAAAACCTGCGTAATGACGTCGGCTTCGGAACCGTCATCGACACCGAGGACGGCACGCCCGTGTTCTCGATTACGGTTTTGTTCGAGAACGCCGCCGCGGCCGACACCGACGCAGTGCGCCAACTGTTTGTCGAAGACCCCGAGTTCCGGACGTACTTCGACCCCGGAACCGTCACCGCCGAGCAAACAGGCCGGGTCGTCACGCTCACAGGCGAGTTCACCACCGAACAGACACAGACGACGCCGGGAGCCACGGCAACGACCGCGACGTCAGGGGGCGATCTCGTGTTGTCCCCGGTCGTGACGTATGAGAACACCGTGTACGGGTATCAGATCGACCATCCCGAAAGTTGGCAGGTGAACGACCCCGCTTCGCAGCGGGTCGAAATCCACAACCCCGACAGGGACGTCATCCGAATCACGACCGATGAAGAGCAGTATGCCACGTCCTCGCCCGAAGAGGTCGTCGACGAAGTGCTCGCCAACACGCGTGAGGCGGCGACCACGCTCGAAGTCTCGGACCGACATGAGACGACGCTCGACAGCGGCCAACCCGCGGTCGTCGTCGATATCACGTACGACATGCCGACCGACACGGATGGCTCTCTCAGAAACCACTTCCTGCTTGCGAAGCAGGACGACACAGCCTATCTGGTCGAATTCGTCGCCGACGCCACCGACTGGACGCCCACCGTCGAACGCGAAGTCCGACGTATCGTCGAGTCGTTCACCTTGACCAGTGGCACGACAGCCCTCCAAGGACTGCTCGGGTTTGTCCACGGACGCGTTCCCGGGCGGTTGTCACGTGAGACGAGAGCTGGAGCGACCACGCCGGTGATTACGGATGCCTTCATCCGTGTTTAGGCCGCCTTCTGATACGCGAACAGCCATCGACAGTAAGACCGTTTACGTCAACCCGACCTCATCGAATACAGGATGTGGGGACCTAACACGGTGAGAAAAGAGACAGTAATCCCCTCGATCCGTTGGGGACGGGCTGGTCATTGAATGCAAACGAGAACCACGTAGTATGACGCTCTCTCAACGATTCCGCCGAGGGATTCGACGGTACGAGTTACCGCTCGGCCTCCTCATCCTTAGCGTTCTCGGGGGTGCTGCTGGCACCGTTCTGGCGAGCTCTGTGGTGTTCGGAGCGGCGATGTTTCTCGCGTTCATGATGATGTTCGGTCTGATATACGGGCTCCCCGCGCTTGGCAGATGGCTTATCGAGCACTCGGGAGTCCTTGAACGCTCTAAGCAGGTGGACGCACTCTACCAGTGGGTTCTCTCCAACCATGATTTTGTCGGGGTCGTCCTGATATGCTTCGGATTCACCGTTGCTGGTGTGGGTCTCGCGGTCGTCGAAACCGGTGCGGATCGCCTCTTCGGAATTGCTACGGTACTCTTTTTCGGGCCGGGTTGTGTTTTCATTCTCGGCAGTAGCCATCTCGGCCATCGTATGAGTAACGATAGTGTCGAGAGCGTCCAGAGAGACAATCAGGTGGCAAATCGCACTGTTCACTATCACGACCAGCCTCACCAAGCACTTGTCTTCGAATCACCGGCTATTGGTAGCGAGGTCTGGCTCGCAACGCTCAGTTTGGCCAGTTGGACCGCAAGCGTGGTGCTCCTCAGTCTCATCATGCGTGGACTCATCGTATGGGTCCTCTTCATCTGTGGAATACTCGTGGGGTTGCTGACGCTCGCTGGCGTTCTCAAACTTCTCCGTGGCCGCTCGACCATCGCTCTCCTTGAGATCGGGGTCGTGGTGCGCGGGGGATACAGCTCCGTGTTCGTTCCGTGGGACGCAATCGAAGACATCGGACTCGTTGGATTTGGTTCAGTTGCCCGGATGCAGCCCTCCTTCGGTCTCACGGTGACCGATCGGTCGATGATCGAGGGATCGTGGCTGTTTCGCCTGCTCAGCAGGGCCAACCGGTTGCTCACCGGCTACGACATCGTTCATGGGATGACTGCTGGGCCGTTAACGAACCAGATTGAGATGGTTGTCAGCCATTTTCTCGATCATCCTGACGAGCGGTCGGAACTCGTTCGGTTCACCGATACTGAAGAACTCCTCGCCAGAGTCGATCCGTCCTGATGTGGGATGCTCCGGCGGGTTCGTAGACGTCTTCTTTTTTGGCTTCTTCCGGTGGGAGAAGGTGCTTGGCCTCGCCCTGATCGAAGGCGGCTAGGTGGATTCGTCATGCACAGTCATCCGCGAAATATCGACTACCGAAACTGAGTTCACCATTCGTTGTGCCTGAGAACTCCATCTGCCCAACCTCAGTTCCAGTCAGTATGGAGTTTCTCGATATTAGTGTAGTGTTTCTCAACCCTCATCCAATATCAGTGACAGCTGCATGGACGTTGGCATGGGTACATCAGAAAAGACTGAGTGCATACTGCACCACAAGTCCGACGACGGTGAAACCCGCCCCCAGCACGACGAACAACCCGTAGAGAAACAATCCGCTCGAGCTGCCTGCGATGTCGGCCGAAGCCGGATCGGCGGGGTCGTACTGAACGGTCACCCGCTCGCCTTCACGAGCAGGGGGTGGAGAGCGACCCGAGCGAGCTTCAGTTTCCACTTGACGATCATCTTGCGTCGTGAACTCCAATACAGGATAGTACACGACGTTGGGGTCACCGCCAGTTCGGGAGCCGCTCGACCGTGCACGCATATCAGTGACGACGCCCTCCGTCTGTTTCGCCCGCCGTCGGAACGACAGTGTTCCACGGAGTCCTTGTCCACCGACTAGTAGAAAGATTACGCCGATCACCGCGAAGAACACCCCGAAATACTCGGAAAGCACCTCAACTTGCAACATGCTTGTGGGCACTACTCGTAACACTACGATATTTCTTTCTGTGCCAGACTATACGCACCCCGATCACTGATTCGGTGTCCGTCAGAGAATCAATCACTAGTGGCGTCCTCGGCTTGGCAACTCTCTCCTACGCTCGCTGACTGGTCAGCGAGCAGTAGGTAGTGAGATCGAACGGCGGTTCCGAGTGCAGTCCTGATGTTTTCGTCCTGTGCTCGGCGTCACTCGTCTTCCACCGTGGTTCGAACAAGCCTTCGCGGCCTTTGAACCAGTCTTCACCGACAGTCGCAACGCTGATTCATTCAAACACCTCGCAAGCACGCTGATCCTCGGTGAAGCACAGTCGACCGTTAGTGAACTCTCCCGAGGGATTTCGCGTCCCGACGGGAGCGCGAAATCCCGCAGAGCCTATGATTACTTCTTCAGCGGTGCTGACTGGTCATCCACCGATCTCGCCCAATATCACGCCGAGTACGTCTTCAATCAGCTTCAGGTCGGTGCTGGTGACGACGTACTTCTCCACATCGACGACACGTTCGTTCCGAAAACCGGCGACGCCACCGATGGCGTCGCCCGGTTGTACAATCCCGTCGCTGGAGAGACGGAGCTGGGCAACAAGGTCGTCACTTCCAGCCTCCAAGTTGGGGACGTCTACGTTCCCTACCGTGCACGGATGTACGTTCCAGAGGATTTCGCGCCGGATTTCGACGAACCATTCAAGAAAAAGACCGAGATCGCGGTCGAGGAGATCGTGACGCCGCTCCAGCTGCCGGCTGGAGCGGCTCTCACCGCCGTCTTCGACTCCGCGTACTACGGCGACGAGAGAATCGTTGCGATCCAAAACCAGGGCCATGACGTCGTTTGTCGGCTGAAATCCGACAAACACGTCTCTCCACAGGGTGTCGTCTGGACCCAACGCGTCGACGCCTTCGCGTCGACGCTGGAGTACGAATCGACGACGATCACCGTTCGCGGGAAGGAGAAAACCTACGACGTCGCGAGCGAGATCGTCGAAATCGAGGACGTTGGACCGGTGAAAATCGTCGTGAGCAAGACCGAGGACACGACTCGGCACTACTTGAGTACGGATCTCGGCCGGTCAGCGGCCGAGATCCTCGAACTCGTCGAACACAGGTGGAACATCGAAACGGTCCACGAGGAATCGAACGCGAAGTTCGGCTTCAAGCAGTACCAGTTGGAGGGAAAACAGGCAATAGAGCGCTACATCCAGCTGGTGTTTCTCGCCTGGACGCTGGTGACGTTCTCAGAGCGGGCAAACGTGGCGTTTTGGGAAGAACGAGGCGGACTGAGCGTCCGCCTCGATCACGCCAAGGAAGCGTATCTCGTTGAAACGCTGCTCGAAATCACCGAGGAGGCCTCCCCGTCGCTCCCGCGAGCGGAGCGACGGGAGCAGCTGCATGAACTGGTGCGTGAGTTCTCGTGGTCTTCTCTCGCGAATTCTTTTGTTGCAATTGCTAATAAATATACTCCATCAAATGGACTGTGTGGTTTCTATGTTGATTTGATTCGAAGGATCTTCTTCGATAAAACGAACACAGCATCTCTGGCCAGATTAGATCTAGTTCACTAATTCAGACGATCTTGCCAAGCCGAGCTCTGTTAGCAGGCCCGCCAACAAAAAGATGTGCTGTTGACAAATATGAGATGATCCTTCCCGTCCACCCTGTCCGCAGCCACTCCCCTGTTTACAAGGTCCCGGTGGCGTGATCGGCGCGGCAGCACCCCGGTATCGAAATGTAGCTGTCGCAATCGTCCTCTAACTCTGACACGCACGGGCCGGATNCGGCAGCACCCCGGTATCGAAATGTAGCTGTCGCAATCGTCCTCTAACTCTGACACGCACGGGCCGGATCGCCATTCCCATTTTGTCCAGCGTATATCCCGAGCAGCGCGCAGCCGGTTCCAACGACCACTCCAAGCATACCCCAGACGGCTCCGTCGCTGCTGGAGGCGAGTATTATCAGGAGCGTCGAAATTCCGACGACGACCATCGTCCAAGCAGTGCCTAGCGTCTGTTGGGTAGGCTTTGAAACCATGCTATTGCTTATTGTGCCAGTGACATATATCTATCTTTGCCCTACAAGCAGCCACTTGACTTCTGACGGTGGCGTTCCGGCGTGATCGGCGCGACGACACCCCTCGTTCGGAGTGAAAATCAGTCGAGAAACGACCGCTCTTGCTGACTCGATGGAAATCCTGCTATCCCACGAGAGCGTGAGGCAAGTATGGGACGCAAGAGACCGACCATCCCCTGTCAGCGCTTCAAAGCGCGTGTTGCTGACTGGTCCGAGTGCGAAGGAACCCGAGAACTGGGCGCTACAGCCCGGGTGCCGCGCCGCGCGGCACCCGGGAAAGCCCGTATAGGTGATTCTCTGCCTCACGCACCGGCGTCCCGGAGTGATAGCAGATGTACCTTGGAATAGACATCCACAAACAGTACGCTCAAGTCACTGTAATGGACGAAAACGGTGAGATTGACCGAGAGGTTCGCGTCGAGAACGCGAACCTCGACGAGATCGCCCAAGAGTACGCTGGGTCGGAAGCCGCGATCGAAGCAACTGGCAATTACTACCACATCCATGACACTCTCTGAGAGTATCTGGATGTGGTCGTTGCCAATCCGTCAGAGCTGAACCTCATCGCTAATGCGGATACGAAAACTGATCGCGTTGATGCGAAAGAACTCGCTCGACTGGTCCGGTTGGGATCTGTTCCAGAGAGCTACGTCCCATCTGAAGAGATCAGAGAGTGCCGCGCACTCGTGCGCGGCCGACACAAGTTGGTCGAGAACCGCAAAGACTACGCGAACAAGATTCACGGGCTACTCACTGATCACGGTATCACACGGAAGGTGAAGCCGTTGAGCGTGGGTGGTCGTGAGTTCCTTGAGGAACTCACTCTCCCAGCACCGTGGGACACGCTACTTGAGACGTATCTCGAAGTGATCGAGACGTTCACCGACCAGATCGAACGTCTCGAGGTTGCGATCGAGGATCGAGCTGCGTCTCGCGAAGAGACGCAGCTCTTGATGACGATCCCAGGAGTGAGTTACTACTCGGCACTGCTGATCCACGCCGAGGTCGGTGAGATCGATCGGTTTGACGAGGCCAAGCAGGTGGTGAGTTACGCCGGATTCAATCCAGTGATCCGCGAGTCTGGCGACTCGCGGTTCGAAGGTGGCATCTCGAAGAAGGGGTCGGAGAAGCTGCGGTGGATTCTCGTCCAGTGTTCGCGCGTAGCAGTTCACAGAAGCGAAGACGAGTACTTGAGTCGGTTCTGTCAGCGGTTAAAGAACCGAAAGAGCGGAAAGGAAGCAATCGTCGCAACGGCCCGGAAACTGCTCGTCTCGATATTTCACATGCTCGATCGGAAGGAGGTGTATGACCCACCAGGTGTGAGTGCGTGAGGGACGCCTGAGCGGCGTCCCTCACTGAGCGGGCATATGCGGTCGATGAGCGGCTGGTAGCTCTCCGGAGGCCACAAACAGCACCACACAGTACCGACCGCATGAGGATAGACCGCAACGCCCTCCGGTGGTTCTCTTCACCAAGCCGTATCAGCAGTAGATCACCCTAAAATCTATATCGATAGCGGTGGTTTGCTTAGCCAGCAGGATTTCCATAGGTGACAGGGTGGCAACCCGAACAGAGGCGCGTTAGCTACACTACTAATTGGGCCATAACGAACTTATGAGGCGGAAGAACCCGAGAAGCGCGACTCCAGCACCAAGAATGCGGGTGACTACTATGTTCCAGTCTGTCGGTTCGACTTCAAACGAAGAACGCGTGCTGCCGATTGCGTCAATCTGTTCACCTACCCGAGTAATTCGTTGTGCATAAATGACCATACCGAGGCCGATAAGGAGAAGTGCTACGCCGAGAAGGCTCACCATGTGTCTGTATTTAGCTTCTTTAGATATTAGTTTGTTCGCCGGTCCTCACTCTTACGACCGCCACCAGCGTGGCTAGATCCAAAGAGGTTGACGACCATACTGTAACGTTCCTCACGGCCCACAGGGGGCGAGAGGACTGGCAGGATAAGGATTAATTCAGATGTCTCAGGGCTTTGCGTAAGAGTTACGCGGGCCGTCGGTGCAGTAGTGCCCATGTCCTGCGACGCCATTACTGCCGATGCTCTCCGTGAGAACGTCGACTACTGGGTGATGGGGAAACAAGCGAACAGCACGCAGATCGTGCATGTGCCTGCGGCCGAGAGTACGTCCGATGCTCCGGAGCCGGCGTGCGAGGATCGCGAATCCTCCTCGGGAAAAATTCGGAAATGGGACGGATGGATGACGAAATCCCCAGCTGTGTATCCTCCTGGCTACGTTTCACTGTGTCAACTCTGCGCTGAGACTGTGGGTAGTGATCGCTCACTCCTCGAACTGAATACTGACTGAGTTCCGGTAAAGACCGGTTTCGGTGCGACTCCACGGGGTTTCACGTCGCGGGCTCGTCGATCCTATATCTGCACACGAGACGCCCGAACTCGTGTGTATATCCGACGCCGAACCCCTCTCGTTCGTGTCCACGCACCGAGTGGCGTCAGACGAGCGTTCGACAGACGCATGACAGCGCGCCGGTGGCTCGGGCGAGCAGCATGGTTTTGAGAGGGTCGTGTGTACGAGAGAGTCATGCGAATCCGAACCGACGGCAAGTTCGCCTACCGCGAAGAACTCGTCGACGACGTCGCCGACCTACTCGGTGAGAACACGCGCGTCGGTGCGATCGAGGCCAGCACCGAGTTCACCCAGGCCATGCTCCCGGCGCTCGCGGAAGCCGTCGAACACCCCGACATGACCGAGGACCTCGCCGAAACCCTGAGCACGCGCGTCGTTGACGTCGAGTACAAGGTCTCGACCGGGGTGAACGTCCGCGAGTAGATCGGCCGCGAGCGAGAGGCCCTCTTTGCTGTAGCCGAACGGATCCCTGTCGCAACACCCTCCAAGATTCGGCAAGTGCTGGGACGTTCTCGCTCGTGGGCGCGAGCTCCTTGCTGACGCGTCGCAACACCCTCCAAGGTTCGGCAAGTGCTGGAACACTCGGGCAAAAGAGCTACGGCTGTGCAACCAGTACGCACACCCGGGAGTACCTGGCATGGTTGGGATTGCTCACCCTCAACCTCTCCCCTTGGACCACGAAAGCGAGCGCGTTTGGCGTCGCCGGCGGGCGCTGCTCTCGGGGTGGCGACCTGAGCGAGTTGCTTTGCGGCCCGCAACCCACCAACGAAAGACATAGTCCCGAACGCGCCCGTCGTGAAAGACTCCCCCTCCGAAGCTCCGAACTTGCTGTGACGGCTCCGAGAGGCCGGCCAGCAGCGCTCTCGTTCAGCGTTCATCGAAAGGTCGACACTCTCAGTCGATGTTACGCCGGGGCGTCGGGGCGGTGTTGCCGGCTGACCCGTTTCCACTTGTTGGTGGCGAAGCGGTAGTAGTTGAGCACCGCCGGGATCGTCGTCTCGGCGAGGAAGGCGAGATACAGCCCGTAGAGCCCGAGCGAGGTCGTCGCGCCGAGATAGGCCAGCGGGATCGAGACGCCGAAGATCCCGAGCGCCTGGCTGTAAAAGGGCCACCCGGTGTCGCCGCTCGCGTCGAGCAGGCCGGCCGCGGCCCCCGAGACGCCCTGAAGCACGATCGCGCCGCAGGCTGCCGAGACCAACGACACCGCGACAGAGATCGTGGTCTCGGAGCCGCCGCCCGCAAAGACCGCGACAATGGGCTCGGCGAGCACGAAGACGATACCGGCTGAAACGATGTAGACCGTGACCGCGAATCGGACGATCTCGCGGCCGTACGCCTCGGCGGTCCCCTCGTGACCGCTGCCGAGCGCCTGGCCCACGAGGCTGGAGGACGCGAGGCCGAACCCCCAGCCGGGCGTGTTCATCAGCCCCCAGATCCGGCGCGCGATCACGTACGCCGCCACGACCTGCGGGCCGAACAGCGCGACGATCGCGAGCATCGGAAACTCCGCGATCGTCCAGACGAGTTTCCGACCGACCACGGGGGTTCCGATGTCGACGAGTTCACGGATATCGCCGAGGTAGCTCCCCCGCGGATCGATCTGGACCGGAAGCTCACCGAGACCGGGGAGCCGCCCCGCAACGAGCCCACCCGCGAAAATCCCGGTCACCAGCGCGTTCGAGAGCACAGTACCAATCGCCGCGCCGGCGACGCCGAGATCGAGCCCGAAGATCAGGACCGCATTGATGATGGCATTCGCCACCGCACCACTGGAACGGAGGACCATCGGCGTTCTGGCATCGTCGACGCCGAGGAACACCCGACTGCCGATGAGGTTGAGCGCCGCAAAAGGGATGCCGAACGCGACGATCCGGAGATAGGTCGCACCGAGCGCGACCGCCTCGGCGTCGTTGCTCAGCAGGGCGACGAGATCGGCTCCGAAGACCCAGAAAATCGCAATGAGCGGCAGCGTGATCGCCACCACGACGGCGGCGCTCGATCGCACGGCCTGGTCGATCGCGCCGAGGCGCTTGGCCCCGTAGCGCTGGGAGACCAGTGCGATCGTCCCGGCGGCGATCCCGCCGCCGGCGGCGAACGCGAGCCCCCAGAAGGGACTCGCAAAGCCCACGCCAGCGATGCCGACCGAGCCGACCGCGACGCCGACCATCGCGATGTCGACCGCGTTCTTCGACATCCGTGCGATGCCGGTGAGGATGCGCGGCCACGCGAGATCGGTCGTCCGGCGTGCCCGCTCGGATTCGATGAGATCGGCACGCACGAGCGCGAGACCGATATACAGTACAACTACTCTGAGAGGATTTGAGAGACGGACCACTACGAACGAGGGCACTACTCGATGGGGGAATATAGGACTTCCTTTCTTCTATTTCGCTGATCTATTTATCGTTATATACGGAGGAATATTTCTGATTCGTGCTAGCATCCATCATTGTATTACGCCATCTGTGTCAGACAGCGCCGCAGCTACAGCTCTTCGAGGTGTTCGATCCCCTCTTTCGAGACGTTGGCTTCCGTGACCGTCTCGGGCATCCACTCGGGGCTGTCTTCCGGGGCGTCTTCACGCCACGCCCACCCCTCGTAGATGTGGAGTTTGTGCGTTCCCCGCTCACGGAGGCGGAACTCCTCTCTGGATGCTGCTTCCTCGCTGTCGCTAGGAGCGAGTTTCCGGGCTGCCTTCAACGCCGCCTGCCGAGGTATCTTCCCCGTGAACACGCTCGTTTCCTCACCACTCGCCTCGCGCAGTGCGAAGTTTCGCTTGTCATCCGTCTCTTCTCCCATGATTTCACTTCTCCAAACGTATCCATCAGATGAAGTAGTATAAGATTGTCCCCTGCAGTACTGCGGTTTTCTCGAAGGAATGGCGAACGCCGAGAACATTTCACTCGCTCTCGTCGAGTGTCTCCTCTGCGAACGAATCGTCGAAATCATCCGTTCTGGAGTCATCGGGATCCGACGTGTCGTCGCGAACCCGCGCGAACGCCACGTTTTCCTGTGCCTGCTCAATCTCGATGGTCACCTCATCGTCCGGATGCGTTCCTGGCACGATCACGACGTAGCCCCGGTCGATTTTCGCGATCCCGTCGCCCTGATCACCTAGCGATTCGATCGTCACCTCACGGATATCGCCCGGTTCGACTGGTGGATCCTGTTGATTGGAACCATCTGAATCCGACGAATGGCTACCCGATTGCTGGCGCGTCTCAGTATCGTCGTGTTGCGGCGCACTCGCCACAACTGCAACTCGGTAGGTCTCACCACTGGTTATCGTCCCCTCTTCGAGTTCGGATCGTGGAATATCGATCCAGTACGAGTCACCCTGCTCGTCGATTGACGCGCTGAAGAGACACTTCAGCTGGTCGTGAATCTCAACCATTACACCATCCTCTCACGGATTACGAGCGTCTAAATCTGTTCTCTGCGAACCCATCTCGGTTTCAGTCGGTGTTCGTGACTGCTGGCCCACACCAGTGGTGAATTCAGGCCTCGACAGCCGCGTCTGGTCTTTCCACTCCCAGCACCCGTCGATCTCCCGGCAGCCACGCTGAGAAATCACACAGAAGTTGGTCCGCCGATCGAGTGATTCCTTGTCGACCAGCTCGTTGAGGTTCGGATACAGACGTCCGTGGTTGATTTCGCCCGAATAATGTCTGTCGAGTTTCTCCTTGATCGCCAAACTATATGGCGATGACTCATCATTCAGTCCACCGATCACGTACAGTATATCCCGCTGAAACGCAGTCAGGTCGTCCATCATAGTAAGCTAATATATCAAAACAGCGGCTCATCTACTCTAATTTCTCGTTTTGCGTGACGTCGACGCACTACCACCAGAACGTCGAGGACTGCATACGCGTACGAGCGGCGCTGTAGTTCAATACACGTGACTAACTGTAGTACATCATACTAATGTCAGACGCCCGGCTGACGTAATTTTATGAGTATACGAATACGGATACACATTCGTATATGGATACGAACACGCTCCGGGCCTGCACCTTTCTCGATAAGGGAGGCGTCGGCAAAACCACCGCTACAGCTCATCTGGGCGTTCCAATCAGTGAAGACCACCAGACGCTGTTAGTTGATCTCGCTGGCAAGCAAAATGACCTCGCGAAGCAATTCGGTTGTTTCGATGAGATCGAAGCCAACACCGATGCTTGGCCGAACGTGTCGACTGTATTTAGTGAAGAGTGGGATTCCATTGCCGAGAAAGTTCCAGATGCGACCGCCGAGATGATTCTCGAAACAGACGAAGGCCCCGACCTCCTCCCAGCGCACAAGGGACTCGACCAAGTCGACGACGACCTCGCCAGCATTGCCGTCGAGCGTCGCTACGCACTCTTCGATCACTTCCTCAGCGAGTACATCGAGCCACTCGGGTACGACGTGATTTTAATCGACCTGCCCGGTCTTACCAATAATATCACCCTGAACGGTCTGTGGGCTGCCCGAAATGTGATCGCGCCTGTCGAACTCGGAGCGTTTGAAGAGAGACAAATGGATGCATTAATCGAGGATCTTGACGAACTCGAAGATGTCTTTGAGGTTAATGCTGAGGTTGTAATGGTGCTCCCGAACCGCGTCGACACCAGAACGTCCCTCGCAAGCACGCTACTCGATGAGCTAGCCGACACTTTCGCTGAAACAATCGCCCCTGCACATATTCCACAGTCTCAAGACATCAGGAATGCCCAACGTGAAGGCTGCACTGTATTTGCCCTGGACGAACCATCCCAGACTGCGCAGCGAGCGTGCGATGCCTACCGTGAGGACGCCACCGCATTAATGTACCGACTACAACAACTTCAGACTAGAATGGAATCCGAGCAGGAGGTGGCTTGAAATGAGTGAGGAAGCTGATGTCGAGGAACTCCGGAAACGCCACCAGAAGGGAAGCCGTGTGACTGGCGCGGCTGCAGGATCGGAAGAAACCGAGGACGAGGTGAGTTCGCTCGAAGAGGCAATGGTCACAGCATTCAAACAGATTGAGGCAGGTGAAACTGCAAAATCACTCTCTGTGCGCGATGGCCAACTCGCATCACTCGTTCACGGTCTCGAAGCGGAACCCGATGAGCTTGAGGGTGTAGGAATCGCTCTTCAGGAAGCACTTGACCGCGAAGTTGATCCAGAAGCGATTGACCGGAGCGAGGTACTCCGGCTTGCGATGCGAGTTGGGTTGCACGAAGCCGCACCAGAAGTAGTTGAGACCGCACGCAGTGCTCAGGCGAAGCATCTCACCAGTCAATTCTAAGCCGCACACATATCCGTATTCATATCCGTATCCGTATTCATATCCAAATGCGGAAGCGGATACGGGTTCGTATTCGTGTTCAAATGTGAATGTGGATATGGCTTCGATCTATCGTTAGGTGGAAAGTAGGGAAGGAGTACATCAGTATCCCAGACTGATCGTCACCTCGCTATTGAGACACGTCGTGAGGGTCGATCTGCTCGATGTCCTGCAGATACACATGAATCAGGCGACCACTCTCTTCATCAAGCAGCCATCCATCCGACTGTTCTTCGACGAGCGTGCCGTGAAGGGTATCGCCGTCGGTCATCCGGATCACCACAGATACGGGAGGCTCTGGAACGTCCATGAGCCCCTATTCAGGTCTAGCAGGTAATCCATTACTCGCCTCGGCAGCTGTACGCAGAGTACGGTCGTTTTTCGCCCATTGGTTTCGCCCCTGCAGGCATACTCGCCCAAAACGCGCTTCCGAGGTCATGCATCTGACAGATAAACATCGATTTTATGCAACATTAGTCTACTCCACACTGTCGAATATCACACAAGGCGAACGTACGCGCTGGCGCATCGTCAGTCGCTGAAAAAGGATGTTTCGTCCTGTGATTTTGGTCTGGGTTGGGGTATATCATGTTCCGGATGCAGGTTCGATCATCGGTTCGATATGCGAGGTGTGGCTAGTCTCGTGCGTGTGTCTTTCTGCCCGTGATTCCGCGGCGATTCGGGATGGGTGAAAGCCACGCTCTCCACACGTGTCACAGATTATCTTGTACATGACTGTTTGCTCCGCACCTCGTAATTATCACATATTACCATTAATTTTGTGGCCATCGGTAGTTGGCCGTCTGTCTCGAACAATAGCTATGTTACTATAGGATCAATCCGCATCCAATAGGCGTTAAATAACAACAACCATCCCACTCTCTCATCTCGAACATATCGCTCCCGAAAGATTCGCCAGAATCGAAGGAGTTGTCGGATGTCTATTCTCGCGTACCCGCGTGAACGAGAGTTCACGTGCTCAAACGATTTGGCTCCGTCGTACTCCGAAACTCCCTCCTCCCTCTTCGAGAGGGGGAGGAGGGGGACAACATCAGCGTATCACGCGCCGGGCGGCGTCGGCTCGTCTCCGCCATTCAGGATGCGGTCAATCACGTCGTTGAGGTTTGGGGCTCTTCCCTCACCGAGTCGTTCTTCCCGGAGTTGTCGTAGAGGCATGAGTAGTACCTCCAAGTAACAATTGTCGGCCCAGCGGAATAACTGTTGGGACGGGACCAACTCTCTGAGGGTTCTGCTAAGGGGACTTTCACGGCGAGCGCGCCCGGGACAATGGATTTCGGCGGCGGGTTTGTGACAGACGACGCGTATTGGACTTCCTCGATCGCTACTCGAGGACAGTTCCCACCAGCATCGCCGCACGCGCTCGCTATCGCGGTCCGTACGAGAGAGTTTGTGAAGCTGAAGGTAGGGCTTTCGTCGAAAAGCGCCGTGCCACCGTGTTCTTAATTACCTTATGTAACTCTCCGATCTGCCGGGGAAGGCAATTGTTACATAAGGCGAGACGACAGACGGTGGTGGCGATTTCACTCCGAACACGGGGTCCCCTGACCAGCGTCGCGAGTGGGAAATGTAACAGCTGGCCACAACAGAGAAACCAAGGTAGACCAACTGGTGATCGTTGCCTCGTCTTGCGAGGACGAGCGAGGTAACACGATAGGTTGGCGAACGTAGCTCATTCAAGGCGGTCCCGAGGGGTGTTCCTTCGGGACCCGTACTCCGCTACCAACCAGAGGCGGCGAAACACTGGAGAGCAACGAGTTTTCACTCGAAACACGGTGTGCTCTCGCGGGCGGTGAGCAGGAGCCGGGAGAGGAGTGTACTCTCCCAGCGCGGGGACCCTCAGTGCCCATCGAGAGGGCGGCGATATGTATTCGGTCGACCGGACAGATACGCTCACCGAATTAGAAAATCGCCGGGCAGTGGCACGGATGTCACTCGGAACACGGTGTGCTCTAACATGAAGTGCGTGCATCGTGTGGCCGTAACACACAATACCGATGCGCGACGAATAGGGACTGTTGCCTCGCCATACATGGAGGCCGACGCGAGGCAACAGGGGTAGCTACTCCGCGGTGAGCCCGGCGCGGTCCCGAGGGGTATTCCCTCGGGGCCTCGTGCTCCACTTCCACTCAGAGGCGACAAACAACCGAAGAGCGGTCGTCTTTTCACTTCGAATGCGGTGTGTCGACAACACCGTAATGAGTGTGTGACGGTGGGATCTTCAGCCTTATGTAACAATACACATCCGTAAGGCACGCGGTATTACATAAGGTCGGGCGAGCACCGAAGCGGCCCTGGTGCGCTCCACCGCCCAGATCACGATGAGACCACCCACGCAGCAACCCAGCCATCGCTCTCGACCGGCAGATCGAGATCGCGAACCGAGTAGCCCGCGTCCTCCAAGTGGTCACGAACGAGCTCCGGCTGTGCTCCGATGAGAAGCTTCGCCGGGTCGTCAGACTTCTCGGGCGGTCGAAGCTTCCACGGTTCGGCGCTCTCGTCCATCTCGCGAAGGATCGTCACGAGGTCGGTGCCGAGCCGTCCGGGAGTGCTTCCAGCAGCCATCAGACATTCTCCTGACGGCGTTCGCGACGGAGTTGAACGAGGTCAATCACTGGCCAGCCCGCGTCGCGCAGCTGCTCTTTGACCTCCTGGATCGCGTTCGTATCCACCGTCCACGCCGATCGATCCGGGTTCCACCGGCGGCGCGTAGACGCCATTGAGAGATCGAGCAGGTCCTCCTTCGACTCGAACGGCGAGCCGAGCATGGCTTTCAGCCCGTTGTGGGTGGCGATCTCGCCGAGGACTTTGATGCACTCTATCGGGTCATCACCGGATGGTAGATACTCAAGCATCGGTCCGTCCGGCGTGTCGGTGTATTCGATCGCGAGGCGGCCGCAGTACGGACAGACCCACACGCCGAGGTCGGCACGGTGTGCACTGGGTTCGTCGCACGTCGGGCAGTTCGGGTGGAAGTCGAGACTGTATCGCGTCGTATCTGACATTTCAATCAGCTTTAGTAGCGGCTACCGCTGTGAGACTTGCTTGCTCAGGGTCGACGCCGATCGCTGGGGTTGTCTTCCCTGCTGAGTCTCGATCCACGGGATCGGCGTCAATAAGCGTCTGCACAACTGTGATCCACGGATCAAGCCAGTCACATCCCGTCCGGAGCGCCGGTATCACCTTGCCCGGATCGGCGAACAGCGCTCCCCCAATGGGATCTTCGGGATCGGCGTACCGATCGAGATCAAGCAGGTCGTAGATTGCCTCGGCGAGTACGTCTCGAGCGAACGTCCCGGTCGCTGTCGAGTCACCGTCGGTCGATACGAACTCCGGCAGGATGTCCTCACCACGCTCCTTGTCGGTGTGGAACGGCAGCGCGAAGCGCCACCCAGCCTCGGTCTGGTGGATGAAATCGAACGCTGCGAGACGGTCGGTGTAGGTACGAACCGACCGTGCTGAGACGTCGGCTCGCTCGGCGAGGTCATTTTGTTCGAGGGGTGTCTCGGCGACCAGCAGCGCGTGAACGATCTTCGAGAGGGCTGGTTTCCCCATCTCAGACAGGAGACGGGTAGGCTTGAGAGCCGAGAGACCATACCGGANGCGTGAACGATCTTCGAGAGGGCTGGTTTCCCCATCTCAGACAGGAGACGGGTAGGCTTGAGAGCCGAGAGACCATACCGGACCTCGTCAAGGCGGAGCTTCCGTCCCGGTGCTTTCGTCTCCGATGCGAGATTGTGGAGGGCTCTCGCAGCATCGTACGGCGTCCCAGTGAGCGCTGCAAGCATCGAGGTCGCCGCACGGGTCGGTCGGATCGACTTCTGGCGGCACATCATCTGCACCGCTTGAGCCATCTGAGAGCGGCCGGTCGCTTCCTCGACCGGGATGGGGACCGAGAACTCCGGGGCGTCCTCGTGAACGTCTCGGTTCGAGAGACGGCGGCGGAGCGGATCGGCAAGTTGGTCGACGCTCTTGCCCACGACCACGAACGATCCGATAAGCTCGCCGAACGGATCATCGGCATCCACTGTTGGCGGAATGGCGCTCTCACGCTTGTCTTCACGAGATTCGAGCAGTTGGCGATACGCGGTAGATTCGCCGTATCGTGATTGGATCGACGCGCCGACGGAGAGCGTTTCGGCGAGGTCTGCTTGCTGGCTCTCGCCGAAATCCCGCGAGAAGCGGGGGATACGCGCCTCCCGAACCACGTCGATGTCGGCGAGATCGAGCAGATGAACGATCGTACCGGCGAGACCCTGCGCTTCCCGCAGGATATCGCCACGGAAGCGGTTGCGATCCTCGTAGTTCTCGTGGTGGAGGTCACGGGTGAGTTCGCTGAGGTCTTCAGCAGCTTCGAGCAGCGCATCGGTGTAGTCCTCGGCGGTGGCGTCAGCGTCTTTGAGGTAGCCAAGACACCGTGAGTTCCGAAGCAAATCAGCGTGATTGGCGAGCAGATCGCCGAGTTTTCCCGTCTCGAAGCGGTCGGGGGTGAGGATATGGCGGAAGGTTCGGGGGTTGGCTAACGCCAATGCAATGCACACCCACCACTGCATGGGGTCGTCGTACTCGCCGCCAACCAGGAGGCGATCGGTCTCGTGATCGTAGTACCAGTGGGGTTCACCACGGTCGTCTTTCACGCGGATCGGATGGTCGACCAACGCGATACCGCCGTCAGTAGCGCTGCTGGCGGCCGCAGCGTAGCGGTGGCGAGCCGCCGACCGCACTTGATGATGGAACGGGAGACGGTGGCGGTCGGGAGCCGTCTCGGCACCACTGCCGCCACCGCCCTCCGCACAGCACGCTTCGGCCTCCGCGGCAGGGCGGTGGCGGCCCTCGTGTGCGGGCGGGGTTACACGGCTATCGTCGCAGGGATTTCTGGAGTCACTAACGACCGCTTCGAGGCGCTGCTGTCTGCCGATTTCGCTATCGAGTCTGTCGAGTAGATTGCGGCCGGCAGCGAGTAGTTCGACCGCGTTGCCGTTCTCGGTGGTCCGCGAGAACGTCTCGACGAGTCCGAGTTCGGTGAGAGAGTCATCACTGGTGGTGAGACACTGGCGGACGGCTCCCTTCGTGGTCTGGTGGAGGGCGTAGAGTTGGTTGTACGGGAGGGTTTCAGACGCCTCATCGGCAAGCTGCCGGAGGATACGGACCTTCCGACCATCGGGATCAAGAACGTCGCGTGCGGTCTCGACGCGCTCAGTAATGTTGTTCTCAGAGAGGCCTGCATTGCACTGTTCGCTAACAGCCGGGAGGTGTTCGCGGTACTCACGAGCGAGCCGTCGTTGCCAGCGGCCGGTCGCGATGATTCGGAGATCGACAGCTCCTGCGAGCTCGGCAAGCAACCAGGCGATGTCCTCGCGGTACTCCGCGCGGAGCTCACCGAACGCATCGTCGATGCGGACAGCGATGGTCGGGGTTCGATCGCTCTCACGAAGGACGGCGAGTGGGCCGTCGGCTACCTCCTCGAACTCAATGTGCCAGCCGGCGACCGACCGACCGGGAGTGCCGAACTGAGCGTTCTGGCGCAGGACCTCGAAGAACTCCGCGTCGGCGCGGGCGAGCGACGGCACCATCCCGGCGTAGACGCCACCGAGAGCGGTGACACCGATTTCTCGAAGCCGCTCTTCGCGTGCGGTGCGGTGATCGAGGTCGCCAATGAGATCGTCGACGGCAGCGACGAACTCTCGTTGGAAATCGTCGTCGAGGGCGATCTGTTTCCACAGGCGGTGTGCGGTATCGTCGGCGTGGACTTCGACGAGTGGCGAGAGCGGCGGCTGCTGGGTAAGGGTGAGACCTGCATCCGGCATCGCGACTCACCTCGCCCCTCCATCTGGGTTCCCACCGCTCATGGTGTGATCTCTCCCGTCTCGATCGGGCTCTCAGGATGGACCTGAGTAGCGAGACGGACGGCGAGATCCCGATCGCCAAACACGGGGCCGACACGTTGGGTATCACCAGTCTCGTGTTCGACGATAGCGCCAGCCGCAGGACAGGCGTCTCCGCAGCACTGGTAGTGGTGATATGCATGTCCTTCGCCTTGAAACGCGCTCGACAGTCGTTCGGCGTGGCCGCTACAGACACTGCAACTGACCGTTTCGGGAACGTTGATCTCGATAAGCTGTCCCGAAGCGTCGAGACGCATCAGCGAGCCCTCCCGTTGGTGGCCTTTCTGAGACCGCTCGGAGTACTCGTGTGTGTCGATCGGTGACCACGGAGGGCTGTCTGGATGGGTAGCTCGTTGGAGGGGAACGCAGCGGTTCGGCTGTCGAGGTGGTCGGAAGCGATGCTGTCAGCGCTGGATGGAGATTGCTCTCTTAGCATGGGGGTGTTGGCCCAGTATTCCAGTGCTGACGACCGGGCTCCGTCGTCGTACCCAACGATATCGTCCGCCGTACGATGAGCGAGAGTTCTCTCCAGACGAGAGCTGTCGCTCACCGAGTGGCAAACGTTAATATCGTGGGCCGATGAGAAACCGGTAAGACCAACCCGCCTCAGGGAGGTCGACCGGCATCGGTTCGTTGTTGGATCGGGGAGGTGGCACTCCTCGTTCCCACCGACACTATATTTCTTTCCTAGCTTTGCGTGTACGTCTGCCGCCCGCCTTATTACTGTTGTGTCATTCTCACGTGGATGTAGTGCCCTCCTGCTGTTTTGAATTGGCTTGCCGCGTGCTATATACAAGCACCTGCGGCTCCCGAGCGTCGATCGTGCTTGCGTGTCTCGATCGTGGTGGGGTCGTGTTGCCTTTGTAGCGGCCATGACGTCATGGCCCGTCGTTGTCGTGCTGGCGGCCGGGTGGACCACCGTACCCACGGGTAGACCCCGCTCTGTACCGATCGAGACGGACTGACGGACAGTCGTCTCTCTGGTGGAGTGGGGTCGTCGCCACACACGAGCGACAGCAACGCCTCTGCGCGTGGGGCGAAACCTATTTGTCCCATGGGCCTCAAAGGAAAACTGTCCAGATTCTCCTCGTTGGCACTGGTTGATTAGCCGTGCTTTTGCGCTTATGACGACCCGCCGGGTATATAGTGGTTTGTATGACGCTATCACTGGATACTGCAGAGCCGTCGTAGAGCGAGTGAGACTGGCCTCGATGCCGAGCAGACGGCCCCAACTGTTGGTCTGCATTAGGCCACCTCTCCACATCGGTCGCCGATTCCAGGACCAGCGCAGTCATCGATTTCGGTGCGTCGAACAGCCACGAACCCGTGGCTATGATAGCGTGTGCGCTGTTTCACGCGACGAGTCCTTGCGTCCGCGTGGCGCTGGTTTGCGCGAATGGCTGTATCGGCGGTGAGAGCGTCCTGTTCCGTCTGGTGGGTTTGGTGGTCGCGGTTGTGTCGGATAGGCTGTGCGTCCAACCGTCGGTGTGAATGTCCTGTCTTAGTGATAGCCATGGCGAGCATGGCCCGCTGATTGGCGCTGACGGCCGGGATAGGCCGTCATACTCACGGTCTGTCGACTCACGCTCTTGCCCCACGACAGCGCCCGGACTGCGCTACGGGTAGCAGTCGCTTCTCCGTGGAAGCGTGAGCGGCTGGCCCGCACGTGAGACGGCGATGTCTCTCCGTGTGGGACGAAACCTATTTGACCATGCGTCGATGAAGAACCAGTACGACCAAACCGGATGGCACGGTCGTCCTGGCACCGATCTCTCGGTTCGGGGGCGAAGTGAGGAGCGTCCCCGACCCCATCGGCGTTATTTATCGTTCCTAGCTTTGCGTCTACGTCTACCGCGGTCCTTATTACTGTTTTCGTGTCCTCACATGGATGTGTTTGGCGTGGGCTGGAACAGCCCGAAGGAGTCGGCGAGTCGGTACGACCGTTGGAGAGCACCATCGATTTGTGCCTCGGTCAGACCCTCTCGTGTCGGTCGTCTGCTGGCGCGACGCGGACGAGATCGCTGACGCGCCCGTATCCGGGATACACGAGAAAGACCGAGTCGTATCGCTCTCGAAGCTCATACTCGCCACCATCAGGGCCTCGGAGAGTCTCTTCTGTGGCCTCACGGGTCTCAGCGACGATCATGGGAGTGTCCAGCGCCGGCCACGTGACGCCGCTGCCTTCGCTTAGTTGCATTGTCGTCGAAATAGGTTCGCGGTGCGCAGCGGTCCCGGACTCCTTGTCACTGGTTTCGGGCAATTCGTGGCGATCGTCGGCCGGGTTTCGTGGCTGGTGATAGACTGTCGGATAGCTGCAACTCCTCACGACGGTTTCGAACTCGCTTACGTCAGGGGGACCACTCGGGAAGCAATCCGAGCATGGATCATGGATTTCGCCGTATGCAGCGGTGAAAGAGGGCTGGTGCCACTCCAGTGACTCGACGTTGCGCCGCCAACACGCTGGCTCTGGAGCGGTCTCACCAATGCCAGTCTCGATGCCGGCGGTATCGGCCTTCGCGGTCGGTTCCTGCCGACGGCGACGTTCGCGTGCAATACCTTTAGGTGTGTCTGAGCCGTCGTTGTAACCACTCTGGGACATGGATCAGTAACATTACTTCAGGACGTTGCTGCTCTGCCCCGGTGGCGTACCGGGGTTCAGAGATGGCGATACTGTGCCAGAGGACCCCGGTGCGACGCCGACCACGTGGCTGGGACCACCTGATCGGATGCTTCGTCGCGCCGGTACAACAAACGCTCGCGAGCCGAGCGTCCGCCCTCCACCACCCAACCGACACTCGCTGACCGTGTGTGCGCCGGGTGGGTGGGGTATCGTGCATCCGATAACCTCTGACATCAGGCTCGTTTGGGATCAAGAGCAATAAATCCATGCCATCAAAAGTGCATATGCAATCATGAAAGCGTATGCTCTGATGGTGGTGATTTGCACGTGGTCCGCTGGTATTAACCCATATCCTAAGCCTACATCGATTCAATGCCTCCTCCAGTGGTGCCGTGGATGACACGAGTTGATCATCTTGTTCTTGATCTCCTCGATCAGCAGGGAATCGCTCTCCCTCCAACGGCGATCACACTTGCTCTGGAGGAAGAACATGGAATCAATGCGCCATCGAGTAGTCAGGTCGCCCGCCGATTGCGGGAGGACCTCAGTCATCACGGACTCGTCAAGCAACCCCATGAAGACAGGGTGCAAGGCTATTACCTGATCACAGATCTCGGAAGCCGTTATCTCAATGATTCGGACGCCGAACCGGAGGAATTCATCGCTGACGCCAACGATACTGACGGCTCCTCGTCGTAGCACGTCTTCTTGAACACCCGAATCGTGCGCTTGCGAACGCCGTGAGTTAGGTCCGGTTACCATCGATTTGGTTCATGCCCTGTTTTGCTCGGTGAGTAGTTCGCATCCTTACCGATGGACTGGGGGGTAATCAAGAAACGGGATTTCAGAACTGAAAACCCTCTCCCATAGCCGTTTTAGCCTCTCTAACGTCGGCTTTCCATTCAAAAGCAGCTAACTCGGGTATATAAAGGGGTCGAAGTTTAATCGACTTTTCCAAAATCAACGAGATATACGACAATCATGGGTAGTTTTCTAACCGCTGTTTTCGGACTGTATAACTCTTCTATCGACGAAACTTCCAAATTTTAATATGACTGATATTCTGGCGTAATATTCATATCCTGAACTTCACTTCGGTATTCCTCTGCCATGGTATCTGAATTGTATTTGTTTGTCTGTATATCGGTGAGGTCGAATGAAACACCGCCGGTGTATCCACAGTGAGAACAGCGAACGGAGGCATTGAGACGATCGGATAGTTCTCCATCAACCTCTGGACCCTCCCGAATCTGTAGCATATGTTCACACCGAGGACACTGAGCGGTGATTTTGGGATACTGATAGCCTGAATCGGCCTGGATGCTATCTGGCGAGAGATTTTCTTCTTCAATCGCTTCCTCGACTTTTCCAATGATTCGATCGAGGGCATCCTGTCGGTCGTCTTTGTCAGTTGGGAGATCAACGCCTTCAATTGACAGCGAAATATGGCTTGTTTCAGCGAGGTTTTCTGGATCTGGTTTTGAATCGACCATACCGCAAATCGGCTCTCGTACGAGGTAATTCTTCGGTTCAGTCTTTTTCTCCACATCCAAACCTACTCCGAGTTCTCGGATGATGGCATTCGTTCGTACCACCACTTGAACCACGCAGCAAGCGGCCTCCGATCACCTTCGACCTGAATGCGAACAGTACCATCGAAGCTCCACTGAGCGTGTTCGGTCTCCTCGCCCCATGAAGTTGGAATGCCGAGTTGGAGATCATCGAACTCACACTCGAGTTTTCCCTCTCGCTCAACGGTTTCATCGAGAACTCCTTCAACCGTCTTCAGCCACTCTTCCCATTCCTCACCAGCGGTATCGGATGATGGAATTGATTCAGACCGCTCTGCGCACATACTACTCGTCTGTCCAGCTGCCTATTGATACTTGCAGTCGATCGATCTGCGAGTGCTCTTCTTGGTCGATAAGCTACGAAACCGGCCCATTTGGTGGGTCAGCGTAACGTTGTAACCTCTTCGAATTGTTCACATGGTACGTATGAGCACCTCGCCACCCGGCCCGCAGGACCTCCCACTGTTGGGTAACACTCACCGCTACTCCCGTGATCCATTTTCGTTCATCGAGACACTCACCCGGAGTTACAACGGTCTTTCGACGTTTACCCTCGGAACCGAACAGACGTACCTTGTTACGGATCCAAAAGAGATTGAGCGGATACTGGTAAGTGAAGATTCGAAGTTTCGGAAATCACAAACTATCCGATCAGGCAGCATCGATGACCTACTCGGCGACGGACTCCTGATGAGTGGTGGTGATTTCTGGCAGCGCCAAAACCAGCGTGCTCAACCGGCGTTTGCGCCTGCTCGCGTCATGAACTTCGGCAAGGAAATCAGCGGATATGCCGAGCGTATGATGAGTGGTTGGAATGACGGGGATGTCATTGAGATCGATTCTTCGATGGCTCAGATCACAGTAAAAGTAATCGTTTCAGTGATGTTTGGTACTGAGCTCGACGACCGAACAACCGAAAAAGTGCAGAACACACTCGAACCGCTAGGGGAGATGTTCGAGCCGAAGCCGGCGCAGTTCCTCCTTCCCGAATGGGTGCCGACACCTGATCGTATCGAATTTGATAATGCGGTGGACAGCCTTGAGGATATACTCGATTCGCTCGTTGACGAACGGAAAGGAACCGAAGACGGCGAGATGGACCTACTATCGATCCTGCTGCGTGCTCAAAGTGACGTTGACGAAGTGACTGAAGAGCTCGTCCGAGACGAACTTATGACGATGCTTCTTGCTGGTCACGATAGTACGGCGCTGTCACTCACTTACACCTGGTATCTACTATCCCAGAATCCTGAAACCGAGCGTCGTGTCCACGACGAGATTGACGAGGTTCTGGGTGATGAGTCCCCCACGGCCAGTGACGTGCGCGACTTGGACCTCACCGAGCGGGTGATTCAGGAGGCCATGCGGCTGTATCCGCCGGTCTATACGATCTTTCGCGAACCTGCCGAGCCGATTCGAATCGGTGGGTACAGGATTCCGAAGGGCGCACTCGTGATGCTTCCGCAGTGGGGTGTCCACCGTGATCCGCGCTGGTACGACGACCCGGAGTCATTCGACCCGGACCGATGGACAAGCGACCGTGCGAGTGGGCGACCGAACTACTCATATTTCCCGTTTGGCGGCGGTCCGCGTCACTGTATCGGGAAGCATCTCTCGATGCTTGAAGCTCAAATCATCGTTGCCACAGTTGCTCAGAACTACCGGCTTCGACTCGCTCCAGAACAGAGATCGACACTCGAATTAGCTCCCTCGCTCACGATGCACCCGTCTGACCCGATTCAGATGGAAGTGAAAAAGCGCTAGAAAACATCGAATCAATGATAAGGTAGCTCAGTTAGAGTAGCCAGTCCCAAAACCGCTCTGATGGGGTTTGAGACTCTTGTCGCACTTCCTCATATTTCTGTGTAGTCCAGTCCATGAGTTCGTCGTTCGATCCAAGGATTGCAGCATTATACGGCTCATGCTCGCTGTAGGCACCAACCAACACCTTCTTATCTCCAAACATCCCTAACCCGAAAGAAATGCTTTCAGGATAAATCTGCATTCGGAAGTTGGCAAACTTCCCTGCTCTTTTCAGATGGTGGAGATTTGTTATCTTCGTCGCTTTTCGATAGACAGTCTGGTCGATGATTAGCTCGATTTCTTTCCCTTTTGGGACTAAGGGATCATATGCATCAATCAGTTGGGGCGAGTAGACTTGCTGAATGCCCCGGAGAGAGTCTACATCGAGATCCGTCTGGTCTTCTAATAGAGTGAGAACAGCGTGCGGGCTACCAAATTCACCAGTAGCCATTCTTGTTTCACGGAGTGCGGCTGTTGGAAACTCCTGAGCGAGATCTTCGAGCCGTAGAACGAAATCCTTCCGACTGGAAATGAGTTCTATTGCCTCCTCAAAACCTTTGTAGATTGATAGCTTTGTTTCCCCGAGCGACAAGAGTTTGTATTGACCGGCTTCGTACGCTATCCAGTCTTCTTGAATAAGGCTGTCACACATATCTCGTCTCGTCCGCCGAGATATGTTACAGGTCTCACTGAGTTCGCTCTTTCGTAGCGGCCCTTCCTGGAGCGCTCGAAGGATCGCGGACAAAGTATCGCTCGCAGCGAATTTCGAAAGGGTCCTCGTAGTGAGTTCATCCAACGCTCGTTGTTGCTCGCGAGCGATCATGTGACCGTATCCAGTGAGACGGGCTCCATCCGGTGATGGTAATAGAATCTTGTGGGATTCAAGCCGGTCAAATAGATTACGCGCCGTCTTCTCAGTCACATCAAACAGGTTCGCCATTTCTGAAACCTCAACAGGAACGTCCCTCATCAGAGCCATTGCTTGTGGGATATTGATTCTCGTTTCCCTGGCTCCTGCTGCTACCAGCAGTATCGTTTCATCTTGCTGAGTTCCCACCTCCTCAGCCTTACTCATAGCTGTACTGGACGCGATTCTACAAAGTATGTTTTGAAATGTCCGCCATAGAATTTCTAATATAAACAAAATACTAGTTTGGCAAAAGTAATGGTGTCTTCACAGGTCCACTTTATTCACGGTACTCGGCTCTGCACGTTTAAGTCGGAACGCGATGTAGACGGCAATGACGGCCGATGCTTCCGATTACGGACTTCCTGTCCTGCACCGATCCACTGGACGAGTTCGACTCGCTGTCGTATCACCAGACTCAACACGCTAAAACGTACGTGACAGGTCTTGCTGCGGCCCGCAGCAAGACCGTGACCGGGATCGCACGTGAAGTCCTTCCGGCCCAAGGCGACCGAGCACTCAACAAGTTCCTCACTGAATACGACTGGGACGAAGATCAACTCAACCACGAACGATTAGAGGAGTTGCAAAAACACGGCGAGACGCGCTGGTCACAGGACGGCTACATCATCATCGACGACTCAGTGTTCCAGCGAACCGGGAAGGAACTTCCCGGTGCTGGAGAGTTCTACGATCATACTGAAGGAGAACCCGTTTGGGGACAGGACCTCGTCTACGCATTCTACACCGACGATAAAACCTCCTATCCACTCGCATTTCGCCAGTACGAGAAAGCTGACAACGAAGACCAGGACGAGGAGACGAAGTACGATCTCGCTCGGGAGATAGTCACAGAACTGGAAGAAGAGGTAGGTGTACCTGAGTGGTCAGCGTAACTTTTGGACATCTGGAAGAAACGTTTCGATCCAGTGGCTGGCGAAGCTCAGTCGATGGCTCAATCGAAGAAATTCCTCGACGAGGAACTCTCTGAAGTGGTCTTTGTCCTCGAAGATNAGAATCCGCCCCACCGGATTCTGCTCGCGAATCTCTTCGAGCGCCTCAACGATCGTCTCCTTGACCAGTTCGTCTTTGAACGTGATCACGCTCTGGCCAGTCATCGCGTAGAAGCCGATCGAGCGCCACGGAAACGTCACCAACGGCTTCGGAATCGTGACCGTGCGGTCGAACGACCACATCCGTTGAGAGTTCTCAAATGGCTGTGGCCACGCTTCGTCGAAAGAAGCCCAGTACGATGGGATCATC
>NZ_AOME01000108.1:39412-84219 GCF_000336935.1 Halococcus salifodinae DSM 8989
GGAATCGTGACCGTGCGGTCGAACGACCACATCCGTTGAGAGTTCTCAAATGGCTGTGGCCACGCTTCGTCGAAAGAAGCCCAGTACGATGGGATCATCCTCCTCGGCCTCGTGATCGTCCTCGCCGAGCGCCTGGCCGAGGCGCTCGGCGAGAATCTCTTCGGCGTCGGCAGGCCGACGCGGATCCATCGGGCGCGGCTTCGCGTAGTTCATGCCGGCAGCTCGAAGCTTCCGGCTCAGGTGTGCTGGGTGGTACGTGACGCCGTAGCGGTCTTCGATGAGCGNGGATCCATCGGGCGCGGCTTCGCGTAGTTCATGCCGGCAGCTCGAAGCTTCCGGCTCAGGTGTGCTGGGTGGTACGTGACGCCGTAGCGGTCTTCGATGAGCGAATGAATCGCTCGCGGCGTCCACGGCTGGCCCTCTTCGAGGATGTCACAGAGTTCGTCGAACTGCTTGTTGGTGAGCTTCGGCGGCCGTCCGCCGCCGAAGCCCGGACGGAGGCCCTCGACGCCTCCTTCGTTCTACGCGCGTGCCCACCGCCGCGTCGTGGATCGGGAGATCCCGACGCGGTCGCCCGCTTCCTCGCGCGTATCGCCTGCGTAGAGATTCTTCACGTAGCAGAGCCGCCGGACGAGACGCGTCTCGTCCGCCTTCTGAGCGTCTGCAATCGCTCGATCAAGCTCACCTCCCGACAGATGCCTCACTAACAGACCACGCCGATTGTTCTTCATCACCGTAGAGAGGCGCTCTAAGGGGTCAACTCTTTCGCAGACCACTCGCGGACACCTACCTCTTCGACTCGTGGTTCGCCCACGACTCGGACCTGATCAAGCACGTCGAATCCTACGGCAAGGACTGGATCGGACCNGCGCGTCGATGCGCTGGAAGAGCGCATCGACAAAGTAGAGCGAGAGATCGACGAGGAAACGTACAAGATTTGGACGAGGACGCTACCGATCTCGAAGTTAGGTGAGGTACGACTGGTAATCGCCGAGAAAGTCACTGACAAGGACGAAGACAACCCGGTCAAGTACCTCGCAACGAACAAGATCGACGCTCCCTCTGGCCATCTCATTCGGAGCTATTCGTACAGGTGGCGAATCGAGACGTTCTTCGAGGACTCGAAGCAGGATCTCGGCCTTGGAGGCTGCGAGGTACGCGATTCTGAAGGTGCCAGTGACGACTGGCACCTTCAGATGCTGACCTACAGTCTCCTTCGCCTTGGTCCCGAATCGAGCGTCTCGGAGCGACTCGTCTCGAAAGCCTCGTCGCTCCGAGCGCAGCTCGAACACGGTCTCAAAGAGGCGATCTACAACATGTTTTCGTGGGTGCGCGACCAGCCAGATCACGATCTCGACGGACTGATGGAGGAAATCGACCATCTCTTCCTCCATTCTGAGGGGAGTTTATGAACGTGCAGAGCCGAGTCTCCTATTGAGAATCGTCAAGATCAATTTTGCCAATGTTTCCAGCACTATATCCTACAACACAAAATAAAAAATGATTCCATTTGTCGTCTGGTGTATGGATGTGTCATGCGACGACGAACCTTTCTGACCACACTGGGAACGACCGGCGCTGCGGCACTCTCCGGAGTCAGCGCAGCGACCGCTCAAGAACCGGTGGCGTCCGACGGAACGATACGGCCCCTCGTGTTCGACTCAACCGCGAGTCTCCTCAACGGAAACAAGGAACCCCTGACCGATGACTCGCTGATCGCGGTATGGGCTGAGTCCCCCGCCTACAACGGTGATGCGGACGGCAACGGCGATGCCGTCGTTTATCCCGATGATGTACCGATGCCGTTGATCACCAGCGATGACGGCGTTGTGGGTTTCGGCGCGCCGATCGGCCAGAGCGACACCGATTTCAACTACGGCAACGAGGAGTTCCTACTCAATATCCTCGATGTCGAGACTGACGGCCCGGCTGTCGTCTTCGACGAGGGGCACGGCCAGTTCTACGATGCCGAGAAATTCAGCGGGTTCATCGGCTACGCCGAAGCGAACGGGTATGAAATCGCTGCGACGACGGACATCGCTGCCGACCTCGCAGGAGCCGATGCGGCGATCATCACCTCGCCTGCGGACGCTTTCTCGGCCGCCGAACGCGACGCGCTCGCGGCGTTCGTCGCAAACGGGGGCGCACTGTTGCTGTTTGGTCAATCGGATTTCAACAACTACGACACGACGGCGAACCTCAACGCGATCGCCGACGCCATCGGCGCAAACTTCCGGTTCAACGACGACCAGGTGTACGATCCTGAGAACAACCTCTATGCACCCTTCGTACCGGTAACCTCGAAGTTCAACACGGCGTTCGACTACTTCGCAGACCGCGAAGGACTGGGCCTCGAACTCGATCCCTCGAAGACCTATACCGTCGAGGTGGTTGAGGTCACCGATGGCGACACGGTCGATGTCCGATTCGAGGGCGGTCAGGAGATAGCTATTCGGGTACTGGGAATCGACACGCCCGAGACCGGGAGTGCGACCAGTACCGAGCGTGCCGAGGAGTGGGAAGGCATCGAATCGTATGACTACCTCGAAGCCGCGGGCAATGCGGCCACCGCGTTCGCAAGGGGTGAACTGTCGTCCGGGGAGACCGTGGAACTCAGCTTCGACGCGAACGAACCCGTTCGCGACGAGTTCGGTCGCGTGCTTGGCTACCTCACGTACGACGCCGATGGTTCGGGGGATCGCGAGACGCTCTACAATCGACGGGTGATCGATGCAGGCCACGCCCGGGTGTATGATTCTGGGCTGGCTCGCCACGATGACTTCCTTGCTACAGAACTCAACGCCCGTGAAGTCGGTCGAAACGTGTGGTCCGCAAGTGATCCAGCGACCTCCGAGCCGATTCAGAACGATTCCGTCGAGGAACTCTTCGTCCCGCTGGCAGCCGCTATTGAAAGTACGAGTGGTGATCTGAGCGGGCGCGTACCCGTGCGTGCCGAGGCCACGGCCTCGATGCCGAACGCGCCGCTCGTCGCGGTTGATGACGACGCTGGGATCGCAATGGTCGGGTCATCGTTCGTCGATGAAACCTACGAAACTGCCGAGGGATATCCGGTCGATACGAGCGACTATGGCAATTACGTGTTCTTGACGCACTTGCTTTCACGGGCTGTAGCTGCCGCTGGCCGCGGACCACCCCTCCACGCCGGTCCTCCGGATCACGCTGGGCCTCCCGATACCCCTGGCAACGGTGGTCCTCCACCCCATGCAGGACCGCCAGATAACGCGGGACCGCCGGATCACGCAGGTCCGCCAGACAGGGATGACGCCACTGAGTACGGCGAGGCCCCGGTACTCATCGATGGCGGACACGGCCAGTTCGCCGCGAGCTACGCGCTTTCGGCCGAAGATGCCGCCTACTATCTGCGGTACCTCGAAGGGGTCGATATCGCGTTCGAGGGCGTCAATCAACCCGCGACGAGCTTCGGTGCCGAGCTACTCGGAAAGGCCCGATCGCTGTTAATCACTGCGCCCGCTGAGGCCTACACCGAGGCCGAACTCGATGCTGTGCGCACGTTCCGTGACGATGGCGGTGCCGTGGTCCTGCTCGGCGGGGCCGTCCCCGAGACGGCTCGGACGAATCTACACACGATCGCCGAAGCCCTTGGATCGGACCTCCGTCTTAGTGGTGCGGTGACCGACGCAACGAACAATCTGAACGGGAACCCGTCAGTCCCAATTACGTCGAACTTCGCGGAACGATTCAACCTGTTCGACGTCTACACTGGCGAGACGGAGTATGGAGGCAAGAAAAGTAACCCCGGTCGCAGCCGTGGACGGAATCCTGGCCGTCGTCCTGACCGTGGTCGTGGGAACGATCGCGGCCACTGAAACGGTCGTAGATCGTCTTCACCTGATAAGAACATCAATATCATCGACAGCGACATCGGAGGGTGCGTGGTCGTGAATGCCGCCGTCCGTCGTAACGAGCGTCCGCCCGGTCGACGCGGCGGCCGCGACGTGGCCGGCGTCGTAAACTGTGAGCGACGTGTTCCACGCCGTCTCATAGACGCGAGCAATCCCGCCGACATCCTGCAATGAGAGAAGCTCGATCTCATTGCGAAGGTCGGCTAGCTGTTCAACGAGGAGATCGGCGTCATCGCGTGAGAGACGCTGTTCGTGGGCGGCGATCCGGTAGAGGGTATTTGCGACCTCGAAGAATCCGAGTTCAAGCACGGCGTGTCCAAACGCCTGATCGTCTTCGCCATCGAGGAGAAGCTTCACGACGGCACTGGCATCGAGCAGAAATTCATCGCCCTCGCTCATCGAGCATCCTCGTCACGGCTCTTGCGAACGGCCGCAGCGATCTCGTCGTCCGAGAGGTCGACATCGAGTGCGCTGATGCGGTTGCGTCGCTCATCCATCCGTTGTCGTCGGCGACGGCGGACCTCCTCGGCGAGTGCCGACCGCATGACTTCACTCTTGTTCAGGTCGAGTTCGTCGGCCTGCTGCTTCAATTCGTCCGGAACTCGGATACTCACCGTTGTCATACTCTAGCCGTATGTACGAGGCGAGTATAGATAAATGTGTGCTACTCCGTGGCCGAATCGATCACATCCCGGCCGGCCTCGGGAAGATCACCCGCCTCGACGTCGCGCAGCCGATCGTCGAGCACCAACCGCTGACGTGGCCGGCCGATGTCGATCGGCACCTTCTCGGTCGTGAGTAGTCCCTGGTCTTCGAGTCGATTTTTCGTCCGCGAGAACGTGGCCTTGCTGGCGAGACCGACATCTTCACCCCACCGCGAGAGGTCGTAGTGCTGGAGTTCGTGTTTCGCGCCCGCGAGAAGGACCAACTCAACCTCGTCGAAGCGGTCATCATCGGTCGTCCTGTAGCCGTTGCTCCGGGTGGTCTCGACCGCATCGAGCATGGCCTGGTAGTCGGCCTCGACCGCGGGATCGATCTCGTCGCCGAGAGTTTCGTAGACCCGCGACCGTGGTGGCGTCCGAAGGTCGAAGGGTTCTGCGGTCTCCCATGCTTCACTACACCGCTCGCGCATGCTGTCGACGAACTCGGGGTCGTCGGTCGCTGGCCCGGCAGTTTGCTCGTCGGTCGACAGGATCGAAGCGACGGCATCCGCGGTCACCACCATCTGATTGGCGAAAGACCCGTCGGCCACCCGAAGTGAGAGCGTTTCAGCGGCGAGTAGATCCGCAGCGGTGCTGGCGAGGTGGAAATCTCGGCGGAGCCACTTCGCTACGGTTTCCGTCACGAGAAGGCGGACTGTCGGCGGATCGTCGAGGCCGGCGAGGGCGTTCACGAGTGCCGCCGCCGGTTCCTCGGCGAGACCGGCGGCGAACACGTCGCTGGATGTGGACGCATCCGCGAGGTGTGCTCGATAGACTTCCGCAGTCGTTGGCGCGACGTGAGAAGGCATTGTTGTATAGACCAGGCCGCCAGATCATTTACTTTTTGGATGCTTTCGGCAGAAACGGGACGCAGGAGAGCGATTCGCCTATCCGCCCCATCGCCGACAGCGTAGCCCGTCGCCGGGCGATAAGGGGTAGCCTTCCCAGCCCCGGCGAGTCAAGCTTCAGCAGGCTTCGGATCGCCATCGCCGGTGTCGCCCCATCGGAACGAAAGATCGACCTCTGTGGCTCCTTCTCGGAGGATGGGCTTCTTGCTCGCCCCCTCGGATACGAATTCGACAACTCCGAGCGATTCGAGTTCGTTTAGGTTTCGATGGACATCGCTGTAGTCGCGGTCAACGGCTGCCGCGGTCGCGCGGATGCTCGATGGCTGTTCGGTGGCGATCGCTTCGACGAGTTCGAGATTCGAGCGACGCATGAGACGCTCGACCTCGCCGAAGCTCTCGAAGTTGAGGATGAAGCGCTCGTCCTGTTCGATAGCTGCACCGGTCTCGCCGGCCTCAGCTCGGCGCAGACGCTCGCGGGCGGCCGCCCGGTGGTCGTCGGCCTCTCCGAACGTGATTTTGAGTGTGTTCTGGGTCATGGTTAGGGTAGATCCGTGATTTCATCCAGAAACCGATCCCGGAGTTCCAGCATCCCAGGGAAGTCGATTTCTTTGATGTCGTCGGGTGTATGCTGTTCGTGCCGGCCCGGCGTCCGGTTCTCGTTGTCATACCGAAGGATGGTGCCACGGTCATCAGTATAGCCGTAATGCAGCGCGTACCGGTAGCCACTCGGGAACTGAGAATCGTCCGTGCGGAGTATCTTCCGCCGGATTACCCGTGTTCCGTCACGCTCCTCCTCGTCTTCGATGACCGTGACCATCTCTACCCTATGGTACTATCCCCATCAGCATAAGACTATGGGCGTTCCCCCATCAAAGAGTCAGAGGGGTGCGGTGGAGTACCCCTGCTGCACCGCCTCGCGGCGCGTCGACGCTAATTTCTCCTCCAGGTAGGGCACGAGCGGTGTGAGCTCGCGAAGACGATTGTCGGCCTCGAACCCATCGCTCTCGGTCACTGCCGCCACCGAGCTTGTGGTGTCGCTCACGCGCTCGCCGTCGCACGGCTCAAACGCTGGTTCGGCGTCCGTGTCAGTATCCAAAATCGGATCGGTGCTCATGATTCAAGCCCCGCGTTGCTCGGCGAGATACGTCGCCGAATACTGGTACTCGGCCAACTTGTCCTCGTGGCGTTCGCGCCGCCTGCGCGCCTGCTCGCGCTCCTTGTCGGACATCTGCACCCACTTCCAGCAGTGGTGAAACGCGAGTGGGGACGTTCGGTGGTCGCACTCCGTACACCGTCCGCGGTGATCGGGCGGGAGTCGTGGGTGCTCAATCCGCTCGATCTCCTCGCTGCCGCACTCGGGGCACCGCGCCTCGGGAAGCGCCTCGATCTCCGGCTCTACCTCCGTAGGCCGGGACTCTCGCGCGGTCATCGATCGTCGACCTCCTGCGCGCCGACACTCTCTAAATCGCTCTCGCTGAACGTTCCCCACTCCCAGTCTCCGCGCGTCAGTGGTGACCGAACGCGCCCGTAGTAGACGGTTTCGGGCGTCTCGCGGTCGGTGGAAAACGCCTGCCACTCCCATCCCGGCGCACGTTCGGACACGAACACGGCGATTGGGTCGTCTTCGTCGTCGGTCATTGATCGCCACCGCCCTCGCCGGGAACGAACACGAGTTCGTCACCGTGGTCGCTGTACTTGTCGAGTCGCCACCCGTCGGCGTTCGCGGCGCGAACCAGCCGGAGTACCGTCACCATCGCGGGCGCTCCGTTGCGAATATGGATGCGGATACGCTTGCCGTCGTGATGCGGGCGCGGCTCGGATTCGACGGTGTAGCGGTCGCGGTCGGTGCGGTCGGCGGCGAAGTCGGGGAGTGCCTGCTGATCGTCGTCGGTCATCGGCCGCTCTCCAACTGCTGGCACTCTGTGCAGTGCTCGTTGGCGTTGTCCGACCGTTCGCTCGTGTATCGGATGTGTACGCCGCACGAGACACACCGCACGCGCTCGCGGTCAAGCGGTCCATTGTAGGCAATTGCACGCTCGGTGTGGACGCGCTCGGGAACCGGCGACTCGGGTTCGCAGGGGGCGCTGGCGATGGTGCCGCTGGTCGTGACCGATGCGTCGGATTCAAACCGTTGGGTTGCGTTTTCGATCATGGTTGTCTGCCCAAAAGACAGCCAGCCCGCGCGTTGTAGCGCGCGGGCACTTCCTTTCCGCTCGAAAGTGCCCCGAGGGGCCGGTCTGTCTCTACCTATGCGTTATAGAGCTATGGTGATAAAGCTACCGATTGCGTTATTGAGCAAAGGTTAAATGCGTGCCGGTCGTTGGTGTAGCCATGCCCGAAGACAGGGAATCGGAAAAACCTCGAAATAACGCCGGACAGTTCGTAAAAACCCGTTCACCGGACGATGTGTATAGTGCGATGGACCCAGCAGAGCCATACACGACCGGCGAGCTTGCCGACGCGCTCGGATGGCCCCAACGGTCAGTGTATCAGGCCCTCGATGACCTAGCCGATGATGGTGAGATACGGAAGAAAAAGACTGGCCCGCGACAAGCGATTTGGATTCGGCCGGGGGAATAATTATGAGCGCAGGACTCCGCCGAATCAGGTTGACTGAGAATCCTGATGGGTGGTGGACGGCCTATGACGAAGAGGCCGAGGCGGTCTCGCAGGGACCCACCCGTGAGGATGCCCTCGAAAATCTCGATGAAGCAGTCAAACTCATCGAAGAAGAGGACTATGGGCGTGAACCAACTGAGGAGGAACTGCGTGAGTGGGGTATCGATGTGGAGGAATACGGGACTGGCGGCGATCTCCCCGAGGTCCTGAAGTAGGTGGCTCGGTGTGGTCACACGCGATTTCTCCGGCTACGACGTGATGAAGGTCTTGGTCAACAAAGGGAATTTTGAACGGACACGGGTTCGTGGCGATCACGTGCGGCTCGAATGGGTCCATCCCGACGGTTCTGACGTTGAAACCCGCCATGTGACGGTTCCGCTCCATGACCGAGTTCGGGTCGGGACTCTCCGTCAGATAGCTGAGAATGCAGGCGCAAAGGAGTTCGATGCGTTCTGCCGATGGGTTGACCGCAATCGGTGACTTCAGAGTCGGTATCAGGAGTTAGTGACCGTCTTGTGGCTGTTTTCGATTTCATCGCGAACGATACGGCGTATCTCTGCTTCCGAGGGGCTGGTATCGTTCCGAGCGGCGGCGAGGTCTTCGCTCATCGCGGATAGCTGCTCTTGGAGAACTTCGATTTTCTCGTGAGCGGAGAGATCGTCGGCGGTCTCGAAGTTCTCGGGCGAGAGTGCTGGCGTGTCAACGTCGATATCGCGCGAGACGGCAATCGGCGTGAGCATCCGGCTGCGTGTTGCCTGTTGGATGCTCTCGACGTTCTTGGCGAGATGAGTCGCAAGGTGGCCCTGTGCGTACTCCGGGCCGTGAATGAGCGCTACCGTCTCGGGGCTCACAGTTCGGACGAACTCTAAAAGGCCGTGCTGGGCGGCGTGGCCACTCAACCCGTTGATCGTACTCACCCAGTCGGCAGGGATCGTCGCGCGGGTAACCGGCTTGCTCTTTCCGTCCTCCTCGACAGTTGTCCGCACGATGTTTGAGACAGAGGGCCAGTCGGTGCCGAGCGGTTCGCTGTCCACGGTATAGGTGAGTTCGTCCTTCTCAGCCTTGCGTTGGTCTTGGAGCACGCGCCCGGTGGTGTTCTGGGCCTGATAGCCGGTGAGAAAGACGTTCGCGGAGCCGAAGCGGGCGGCGAACTCGGTGAGATACCGCGGGGAGTTGCCACCAGTAAGCATCCCCGACGGCGCGATGATGATCGGGACCTTGCCACCCGAGCGGGCCGCGTCGGTGAGGATCGCCCGCCGGTCGCTGTCCGAGCTCGGAAAGGCGGTGCCGTCCGGCAGGAACGGTTTCGAGGTACCAGACTCGACGCGATTCACGATCGATTCGTCCATATAGCTTGCGTCGGTGGCGAACTCGTGGTAGATGTCGATCGCCTCCTGGGCCATGCCATCAACGACGAGTTGGACCCGATCTTGAATGTCGTCTGAGAGCGTGTGCAGCCGATTAGCGAACAGGAGCATGAGCATCTGGGCGCGACCGACTGCGAAGGTGGGGATAAGGACGGGTTCGCCGGACTGGACCGCACGCTTGGCTGCGTCGTAGAGGCTCGACTGTGCATCACTCATTGCGGTGTGGCTGTGGAGCGACCCGTAGGTGGATTCGAGGACGAGCAGATCGGCCTGCGGTGGTGCGGTGATGTCCGGGAGGTGGGGTGCGCGCCCGCCGAGGTCGCCCGAGAACACGGTGCGATAGCCGTTGGTCTGAAGCATCAACCATGCCGACCCGAGCAGGTGGCCGGCGTTGCCCATCTGGAATACCAGCGGGTCCTCGTCGGGGATGGGCGCGAGGGCTTCGACGCGGCCACCGCCGTACTCGACGGGTTCGAAGCGCTCGAATACGTCCTCGACGTGGCTCTCGACGTACTGCTGTTCTTCGCCCGCATGACGGCTTTCGCGGCGATGAATCTTCAACGAGTCTTCGAGCAACGTTTTGGCGATTTCGATGGTGGGTGGGGTGGCGATGATCGGCGCGTCGTCGGCGAGCAACCCGCGGGCTTCGAGGATTGGCAGGCCGCCGGAGTGATCGATGTGAGCGTGGGTGAGGAAGACTGCACCGATGCTACCGGGTTCCAGCCCACGAAAGTCGGGGAATGAGTCGCCGGTCCCCTGATTGAGTCCACAATCGACGAGGGTGGTGCTGAACTCGGTGTCGACCTGGTAGCAGCTCCGTCCGACCTCTCTCGCGCCGCCGCGGGGGGTGACAGCTATCGGGGTCTCGGTGTCGATCTCGATGTCGGCGTGTGCAAGCGGGTCGAACGTTTCGTCGGCGTCGGCCGGCAACCACGGCATTTCTTCGTTGACTCCGCTCATCGTTGTTCACCCACCTTGTGGTTGTTCACCTCGGCGATGATGAGACGTGCGCGCCGTTCACCGATTTCATCGATTGTCAGCAGGTCCTCGCGGGTGGCGTCGGCGAGGTCTGCGATCGTCTCGTAACCTTCGTCGGGGAGGCGGTGGGCGAGCGCTGGTCCGACGCCGTCGAGGCTGGTCAGATCGGGTGACTGCTCGCCGTTGCTGTCGCGCGCACACATTGCAAACGGCGGGCGGTCGCCGACTGGTACGCCCTCGTCTTCGTCGTGGTCGTCTGACTGTTCTGTCGTGGTGCGTGGTTGGTTGTTTGGCATGTTGATGCTTTTCGGTGTTGGTATTGCTATTGTTGAACGCCCCGAAGCCCTGTCGGTCGAAGATCGTGTTCGTGGTGGGTGGCGGACGCCTCCATCATCGTCGAATCCTTGGCCTCGACCATCGGGCCACAGATCGCACACTCGACACGAATGACGCCTTTCATCGGTCGGCTTGCTCGACGTGGATCGTGACGTTGCCGGTGTCGTAGTCGGCCTCGACAAGCTGGACCTCGTAGGCGTCTGCCTGGACGGCGGCGCGGTAGGTCCATTCGAGCGCGTGGCCGTCGTTCGTGAACTCCGGTCGGCCGTAGTCGCTCTCCCCGACGATTTTCCCGCGTACGACCTTGCTGTTGTAGAACACGGTCGAAATGTAGGGCGCGCTCTGGGTTTCGATCTGTGCCTCGGTGGTTTGTGGGACTGCGACCCGTCGGGGATCGTCGTCGACGAAGGCTTTCGCGCGCTCGACACTCCCGGCGATCTGGCGGGTGCGCTCGCCCGATAGAACATTCACGGGAACCGTGCGCTCGGCGTGGGCTTCCGAATACAGCACTTCCTCGTACGTCCGCGTTCCTCGAATAGCTTCGTCCCCGAGCGGTGCGTCCGCGAATGCGTCGGTGTCGCTCATAGGCCGTCCTCCTGGCGGGCTTGGCGGCGGGCGTCACGCTCGGCTTGCCGGGCGTCGGCGCGAACGTGCTCGTATTTGAGTTCGCAGGGGGTCGAACAGAACCGGCCGCTGAAGCCACCGCCGCCGCGGGGTTCGTTGCTGCACGAGAGGTTCCGACACTCGTCGCGGTCGGTCATTGATCGGCCTCCTCGGGTTTTGAGACGAGAATCGTTCCACGCGAGCGGCACCACGCGAGTCCGTATCCGTCGGAATCAAACGATACGGGATGAGTGTCGTCACACTGTGAGCACTCGTATGTTTGGCGTTCGCCGTGGCTCATGCTTCCTCCGTGGTGCTCTCGCCCGCGATCTCGAACGGGTAGAACGTCGCGTACGTACCGTCGGCGGAAGCGTCCTCGTTGACGAGGGTCGTCGAAGGGCCGGTCGACGCGTTGACGTGGATGACACCAGCAGGCCGGCCTTCGCCGCCGGGGAACGTCGCGGGAGCGAACTCGCACAGCGCCTTGATGATTCCGTTGCGGAACGCCGCCCCGTTCTCGCGCTCGTTCAGGTCGCGGTCAAACCGTGTTTCGTGGGTGTAACGGGAAAGCACCTGCTCGATCGAGAGGCCGTAGCGGTAGGTCGCGCTCGGCTCAGGGGCTTCGTCGGTGGGCGCGGTCGTGAACGTCTTCGGGTCGCCGTTGTCCCAGCGCGTGCGGGCTTCAACCGCGCCGTCCGCACGAACGACGAGCGCCCAGTCACCGACCGCGTGAACCGTCTCGCCGTCGGCTTCGCTGGTCGGTTGGTGGTCGGCAGGCGATGCGTCGGATTCAAGTCGTCGGGTTACGTTTTCGGTCATGGTTGTTCTCCACCGAGACAACCAGCCCGCGCGTTGTCGCGCGCGGGCACTTCCTTTCGTGAAAGTGCCCCGAGGGGCCGGTCTGTCTCTACTTCACCGTATGCACTACACCTACTTTAATGTTTTACTTCGGGGTTGTACTCTGAGTCTTACGTCGTTCGGTTTCGGTGCTCACAAGGCGCTGAAGCCGGTGGGATGGGCGTGGTGGTGCGCCACGCGACTGTGCTTGTCATAATAGTCCAGTTCCGAAGCCGCTGAGACCGCTGCTGTCGTCCGTACAGCGGTGCTCGTCTGGTCTTCTTTCGAGGGGGTGATCTCCTTGAACCGACGGGCTGGGTCGGGGGCAGTTAGTGACCGTGGTTGGGAAGTTCGGGATCGGCGAGCGCGAAGCCATCAATGCGGGCGTCGAAAGTGAGTGTGGCGGTTGCGACCACCTCGCCGGGTTCGTCGGCCTCGCCGTCGCCGGGCGGACCACAGTCTTCGCAGCTAACCCAGCGGAGCGACCACTTGTCTGTGTCGCGGACACGGGTCGCGTACACGACCACCGTATCAGGGTCTTTGTCGTCGAGGTCATGCTCGCGGTGACCGTCAGTCAGCCGCCGGTTGCACGAATCACACGCGGCGCTGCCACCGGGGCCACCGACGGGCGTGCCGGCGAGCATCGCCGGGGTGAGCGCGTCGTCTTCGTGGTCGTCCTCGACGCGGCCACCGTCGGCGAGCGCTCGGGGTGCCTCGTCGTCCGCAGCCGTGTTCGCGGTGGGTTCGTCGGCTCGGTCGTCACTGCCGGCGTGGGTTTCGGGGGCGTCGTCGTCGGATTCGTCGGTCTCAAATAGGCATTGGCTGGCGGCGCGTTCGCCCGTGAGTGTTTGCTGGTCGTCCTCGGTGTCGGCGAACAGCGAACCCTGCTCGCCCGCGTCGGCCGACGTGGCTTCCGGGCGATCGTCCACACCGAAGGTGGTAGCTTCGGGCTGGTCGATCTGGCTATCCCGCTCGCGGTGATCCACGTTCGCGCCGAACGCTTCCAGCGATGTTTCGATACTCTCCTCGGCGGCTTCGATGCCGTCCGTCTCGCCGTCCTCGCCGACCGAAAAAGCGTACTGCTGGGTGATGGTCGGGGTGTCGTCGCTCATGCTGCCAGGACCTCCTCGACGCGCTCTTTCTTGTCGGGGCTGATCCCGAGCTGGCCGATAGCTTCGATAGCGGACGCGCCGGGGTTGTTCGCGGCGAATTGTTCGACACGCTCGGCGAGCGTCTGACTGTCGTCGGTCTCTGTCTCGGTATCGGCGTCGGTGTCGTCGGTCTTGTCGCTCGATTCGACACGAACACCGTCAATGTCTGGGATTTCGCCGGTAACGAACGCGACTCGGTGGGCGTGTTTGCACCACGATCCGCGCTGGCCGTCGGGACACGTACACGATCCATCCGACGGGTCCACCGTGTAGGTGTTGCCCGACCCACTGAGCACCGTGTATTTGCCGTTGTCGCCGGCTGCTTCGACGTGGAAGAAGCTATCGAGCGCACGGGTAACACGCTTTGCGACCGCCTCAACACCGCGTCGTTCGTCGTCGGTACGTTCTTGACCGTTGGGTTCGTAGGCGTTCATGGTTTGTCCGTTGAAACAAACCGGCCCGCGCGGTCTGAACGCGCGGGCACTTTCCTCGTTGGAAAATGCCCCGAAGGGACCGGTCTGTCTCTACTTCATCGTATGCACTACACCCACTTTAATGCTTTGCTTCGGGGTTGTACTCTAAGCCTCATGTCTTGCAGTTTTGGCATTCACAAGCCGCTGAAACCGGTGAGTTGGGCGTGGTAGTGCGCCACGCGACTGTGCTTGTCATAATAGTCCATCGCCGAAGCCGCTAAGACCGCTGCTGTCGGCGGCTAATCACCGAACAGACAGAGGTTCGGTCACACAACGATCTTCCCGCCGCGTTCGTACCATTCCGCTTCGACTGGAATAACGGCGTCACAGTAGCCGCACCCAATAGTTCCGTCGTCGTGGTGCTCGAAGGTCTCCGAAGACGCGAGACACCACGGGCAACAGTCGTCCCCGCCACGTTGATCGGGTGGCGCGAGATTCGTCCTCGCGCTCGACGAAGAAGGCTGTTCGGTCGTGGGCGTGTCACTGAGTTCGTCGTCGTCGGTAAGCGTGGTTTGGTGCATGGGTGCCTCCGAAAGCGATCGAACCCGGACAGCTATCGCGCGCCCTCCCGTCGCCAACAGATACCGCACAGTCCGCGCGTGACCGACCGAGGCGCAGCCGGGTCGTCGTATGTGGTGTCGTCCGTTCCGCAAATCGCACAGTTCATCGGCCTACTCCTCGGGGTAGGCGATGCGTCCGGTCCACGTCCGCTGTGCGTCACGCGAATGGGCTTCACCGTCGACCCGGAACGAACCCGTCGCACCGCAGGACTGGCACTCGTAGAACTCCTCCCACTTCTGATTATTACTGTCCTCGGTCGCGGCGATCATGGCGACCTCGAAGCGCGACCCGCAGGACTGGCATTGTCGTTTCTCGCCTGCGCCCTCGACTTCATCGCTGTAGTGTGCGACCTCGTGGCCCCAATGATCGGCCTGGGGATGGTCGTGGTCGTGGTCCGTTTCGTCGGTCGTCTCGTCGGTTTCGATGACCGTGCCGCCGTCGGTGGCGATTTGCTGGCCGATCTCCGCCGCAGCTGCTACCGCGCTCGACCGCACGAGTGGGCGGGTTTCGATCTCGTCTTGATGGACACAATGGCCGTTGAACTTGTGGCCTTTGCAGGAACAGCGAACGACCTCACCCGCACCGTCGACGAACACCGAGTGGGCGCGGTCGGATTCGGGGCGCTTGACGTTGATAACGCCGTTGTGGCAAACCGTGGTTTTGAGGCCGATGCAACCGGATGTTTCTTGACCGCTGAGTTCGTTCGTCGTCATGGTTTGTCCGTTGAAACAAACCAGCCCGCGCGGTCTGAACGCGCGGGCACTTCCTTTCGTGAAAGTGCCCCGAGGAGCCGGTCTGTCTCTACTTCACCGTAAGAGCCCCATCCACTTTAATGTTTTCCTTCGGGTTTATACTCTGAGGCTCACGTCCCACGGTTTTGGTGCTCACAGTCCATCCAAGCGGCTGAGACGGGCGTGGTGAGACATCACGGACCGGCACTTGTCATAATAGTCCAGTTCCGAAGCCGCTGAGACCGCTGCTGTCGTCCGCACAATAACCTATATACTTCGGCTATAGCCCATAGGTTTCCACCAGAGGTTTTAACTCTATGGACGTTGTAGAGAGGGTATGGCATCAGACGAAGACGAAACACGAACCAACAAAGCCGGACGAGAAATGGACAGTGAAGGGCGCTTCGTGCAGAAATTCGACAAAGAGGACGTGATGAAAGTCTTCGATATGGTGGAAGGGCCGGCGATCGTGGCGGGCGACGTGGCCGAAGCATACGATTCGCAGGCTGAGACCGCACGGCGGCGGCTCCGCGAGTTGTACGCCGACGGTCGGGTGGACAAGCGCAAGGCGCGCAAGCGAGTGTTGTGGTGGCGTACGGACGAGGACGGGCCGGATGTGGCTGACGTACTCGCGGGGAACGATCCCGAGACGATCCTGAAACTCCTGTCGCTCAATCTCGGCGAAGCGATTACCGTGGGCGATACCGTCTACGAAAACGGCAGCCAACATCCTATCGAGGACTAAACCACTCCTCTTCTGTCCGGCAATAGTCCAAAACCGGGCAAAGGCTAACTTAGAGTATAAAGCCGAAGGTAAAATTTGAAGTGGGTGTAGTGCATGGTATAGATATGGCCGAGGAAGGCCGTGGGAGGTGAATCAGGAAAAATGCCAGAATGTGACCGATGTGGATTCTCACGCACGCAGTACGAAGGCGCTCGGTACTGGTCTGGAAGCTGGACCGAACGCAAGCAGGGCGGGCGTGAGGTGTATCACACTCTCTGCAACGACTGCCATCGGGAAGTCGTCAGAGGGAACTAGCGCACCGGGCGCTCAAATTTATTTCGGCGTTCGGCGCTGTATGCGCCATTCGATATTGGAGGAATCGTTATGCAGTCGGTGCAGGCGCTTCGAGCGTTTCGGTGTCGAGTTCACTTTTTTCCATCGTCACGCGCTCGACCACTGGCTCGCCACTTTCGAGGATGAACAGCCGGTCATGTACGAGGTTCCCGTCTTCATCGCGACCACGGGAACGGAATGCGAAGGCATTGGTGTCCCCGTCAGCGAAGTGCTGGACTCTCACCGTCCAATGGTTGTCCCATCGTTCGGTCGCTTCGGCTTTCAGCCGGTCGATCTTCGCATCGAGGCTCGACATAGCGATCTATTACGAGGTGAGATACCTATGCGTTACGGCGTTCATCGGCTTCGAATCGCTAACCAGACCTTACAGGTCGCGCGCCTGCACCGTCTTACGATCGTTGTCCTGCGCTCGCTGCGCGGCGTCTGCGAGCAGGTCTTGGACTTCGCTATCGAGAACGTCGTAGAAATCCGCCGACACGTTCTTGTCGTCCAGTGCATCCTTCACACCTGCTTTGACGATGGTATCTGCCATGCGTCCGCTCGAAGCGGGGATCGGTACTTGAACGTGTCTATTTTCGTGCGTCTCGGCAGCTCTGGCGTGCAGATTGGCCCGTAGCACCCTTGTACCGCAAGTTACTCCGTACTAAGAACTTAGTCCTCCGCATCGAGTTCTTAGGTCTGAGGCACAAGTATTTGGTGCTGAGTACCCCGTACTATTACGGTGCTAGGGCATACACTGGATGGCATGGGCATAATTTCAGAACAGATCGACCGCCTCGAACCGGCAATGCTCCAGTTCGGCGAAGCGCTCGGTGGATCGCCCGACTCGGTGAAAGACCTTCCATTCAGCGAAGAGGCCGACAAAGATGGGATGCCTGAAGCGTTGTACGTCCGCCATGACCAAGCGATGATCCACAACCTCACAGTCGCACTACTGAACGGCCACCACGTCGGTCTCATCAGTTCGTATGGCACGGGAAAGACCGCGCTCCGCGAGATCGTCCGGCGCGACCTCGGTGAGCATCCAGAGTTCGTCATTGGCTATCTCGACAACGCTCACGAGACGACGCCGCGCGGACTGTACGCCACGGTCATCCGGGCAGCGCTCGATGCGGATTATGACCTCGACGCTGACGAGTATCGCCAACTCCGCGAGGGTGTTCCGTGGGTCACTGACGAAGCGAAAGCAGCTGTCCGCGACCTCGCCGAACAGGTCGAAGCCGACGACCGAACACTCTCGCTCGTCGTTGACGAGATCGAGGACTTCCCGACCGAGTTGTTGCCAGTGCTCCAGACGGTCGCCGATGCTGGCGTCCGACTGTTCCTGATGGGGACGCCTGCGGGACAGGATCGCCTCGAAGAAGCCCGCGACACGCTCGACTCGCGAATTCGATACCACGAGGGTATCAAGCCGTTCGACCACGAGGATGTGGCCGAATACGCCGCGCGCTCACTCACGTATTTCCGCGGCGAGGAGTTCAACGGTCAGGGACCCTCGCCGTTCACCGAGGACGCTATCGAGGTGATCCACGAGCGGACGGACGGCAACCCGCGTGACGTGCGCCTCGAATGTGCTGATACGCTGGCGAAGGCGGCCATTGCGTGGCACCAAAACGAACATGATGTCGAGGACTTCCAGATCGACCGCCGACTCGTCACGAGTACGGTCACGTCTTAGGAGCAACATTTACCATGCCACAACACGCACTAAGAACTACGTGCTCCGTACTCCGCACTGAGTACGCGGTACTAATTCACGGCTCGACACCCTCCACGCTACAACAGGACCCACATCGATGACAGAAACCAACGACAGTGACACCGACACCGACGATAGCGGCGATCTCGGCGGCGTGCTTGGTGAGGTCGGCCTCGACTACGGGGACGATGAAGCCGGCGACACGCCGGAGAGCAACGAGACGGATTCTGAAGGCGAAGCCAGTGATTCTGATCCACCACAGGCGTCCGACGACTCAGCGGACGCTGACGAGCAATCGAGTGATGAATCGGAATCAGGATCGGGAGCGGACGATGGCCCGTTCGCACCGGACCCCGGAATGCAACTCACGAAATCGTTCGGGACGAAACTCACGCCGCCCGAAAAGGAGTTCATCGAGTTGTACGTCGAGTTCTCCGACGAGTATGACAACCCCGGCGCGTTCTTGCGTAAGTTCGTGAAGGAACTCCGCCGAGAGTACGGTGAAGAGGTGATGCGGCGAAAAGAAGCACTCGAAGAACTCAAAGGGGGATTCTGAAATGGGCCGGAGAGAGCGTCACCTGCGATACCGTGGGCGTTCGCGGCACCGACGACTTGCAGAATGGGGTCCCCGTGGCGTGCGCTGTCGGTCCGGAGATGTATATCATGTCCTCTGAACGCCGAAACCGTCGCCAATGCCACTCAAGAGGCAGGATCAAACAGCGCTCCGAGAGTGGCGGCGGACTGTGGGGGACCGTGCTCATTCCTCGTGCGCTCTCTCGGGGGCCAACCGACGGATAAGACAGCCATCACATACTCCGTACTCCGTACTCCGTACTCCGTACCCCGCACCGCGTGTTGCGTGCGTTCTCCCCCGTACTGCGTGCTCGGTTCTCCGCTATTTCGTACTGGTGTCTCGCTATCCCGTGCTGAGAACGGCGGACTGAGTGAGCGGTACGGAGATCGGCATACTCCGTCCTCGTCACGGCGTCCGTAGTGCTCTGCGTTCAGGTGGCGCGTGTGGCCGCCCAGTGCGCCGCTGTGGGTGCCCAGCGTGGAAACGGGTGTCCATCCCTCCATCTCGCTCTCTCGCCGTTTCTGGCCCCGCTGCTGGCGGAGATATGAGTCCCACGCTGCTATGGTGCTCTTGCCTTCCGACGACAGCCACTCCGCTGGCCCGGACCCCGAGCGTGCGTCCCCGTGCTGAGGACCCTGCTGCTGCCCTCCAACGATCTCCCCACCGCTGCTGACGACCGCTGCTCCGCTGGTGCTATGCCGACCCGCACCGCTGCCGCACTGGTGGGACCCCGGTTCTGCTGATACTGCCCGGACCCCGGCTTTGTCGTCACGTTACTGTGCTGTCGCACTGCTGTTTTTTCAGTGCTGTGCTGTGTCTCTCACCTGTTGGCCCCCCAGTCTGTCGTCACTCACCCGGCCCCGGCCATGCTGATACTGCTGGACATCCAGGACTCGCGGTACTCTCATCAACTCGCTGCTTCGCTCACTCGGCCCCCGGTCATGCTGACACACGCTTCCATCAGCGGTCAGTTGCTGCGCCACCTCGGCCCCCAGTCTGTCGTCACTCAATCACCATCACTCCATACTCAGTGTCTCGCCTGCCGGCCCCCGGTCTGTCGTCACACTCATCCATCATCGGTGTTCCACTCCCTGGCTTCTGCTCCTGCTGGCTCCTCAGCTGGCACCATCAGCATTCTGGCAGGTCCAGTCAGTGCTTGCTTCACTCGGCCGGGGTCCCCACGTCGTCGTCAGTCCTCAGTTCGTAGTTCTCAGTTCGTAGTTCGCAGTCCTCGGACACCCATGCTCAGTTCGTAGTGCGCGGCTCGCAGTTCGCAGTTCTCAGTCGCCAGTTTCCAGTCCGTAGTTCGGCGTACTCACACACGGGGTCCTCCGTTCTCCGCACTCCGTAACCCCACAAATCGTCTCACCACCGGGGGGTGGGGGTCCCCATGACGTTCCCTCGGGCCGGTCAGCTAAGTGCTTATAAGCGGGAGAGAATAAGAGTTCTAAGAGAATTAAGAGGAAAAGAATTAAGAGGTTCTAAGAGGATTACGGAGGTATGGGAAACGGCGCTCAGACAGACGCAGAAACTCTCGATGAACTCGTGGGACAGACGCGCGGCCCCCGCGCATCAATCATTGATGGCCTCCGTTTTTACGGCAATGAAACTAATGTGAAAAAACTCCGGGAATATGGCGATTTTCAGTCGGCCGCCTACCACCTTGACATACTTAAGGAACAAGGACTTATCAAAAAATCTGGAGAAGAATTTGTGGGTCGTGGAGGGTCGTCAACAGTATATCGTTTGACTAATCTTGGGCAGGAAGTCGCGGATGAACTTACTGATCCATCGGACCAGTCGGCAACGTTTTCGGAGATGGTAGGGCGGGTTGAACAGTTGGAAGACGAAATCGAGAACTTTCGGGAAGCCCACAATGAGATGGCTGACTTCGTTGAAAAGTTGGATGACGAGATAGAAGACCTCAAGCAGCAGTAGCGTCCCAGGATTCAGAGTCGGCTAACACGTTCTCCAGAATCACCGTCCTCAGAGGCGGGTTCAGAGTTGGTCTCAGCCTCGGCTTCCTCGACCTCTTCGGCGTCTTCGTCTGGGGCGCTCCCGCCGTCCGTCGCACGGGCGGCGGACTGGTCGCTCCCGTCGCTCGCATCCGGCGTGGTCGCGGTGTTTGAGTCCGGGGTGGCGGTCTGTTCTCTGCTTTTCTCGTTGCTCTCAACGTCGTCCGGCATGATAATCATGTCCGAGAGTGGTGTGTTTTCGGCGTCCTCCCGGTAGAGTTCGAGGTCGGCTGGCGAGAGCAGTTCTTTCTCCACCTCACCGTCCTCAGTCTCCGTTCTCGGCGGCCTTGGTACGGTGATGATGTCCCATTCCGCAGCGCTCGGGTCGCCACCGTCGAACTCGTATTCGGGGATGATTGGCGGCTTCACACCCCGATCGCCGTCGTCGGGATACGCGCTCGCATCGGTGTAGATGTCCGCCGCCGTATCGAAGCGTGCGTGGACGGTTCCGGCGTTGTCACGCAGGATGTACTGGCCGGTCTGCTCGTCGTACACCCACACGTTATCCTTCGCACCGGGGCGGGTGATCTCCTCGTCGTCGATCTTGAAGTAGTCCGGCGTGAGCGTGTAGAATCGTTTCTCACCGTCTTCGGAGTGCCCGTCCGTACAGCATGGCTCCTCGCCCGCAACCACATCGTGTAGATGCGCGGCGTCCTCGGGCCGACAGAGGAACAGACACCGATGGTTCTGGTTGTGGGCTTGGACGAGATTTGAGACCGTCTGCGACGGCTGTGAGTTGCCTGTCGAATGCTCAGATTCGATAAACGCATCACGGGTGCCTGCGAGCCGGTCGAGAATCGCGTGCTCTTCGCGGTAGGTAGTCACGCGCTCGGTGATCTGGTCGTGGGCGTCGGCGTCGAGATCGTCGAGGTAGAGTGCATCATCGAGCGTGGCGAGCGCGTCAGGCAGTGAGTCGCCGTCTTGATCGAGGATGTCGAACACGAAGCCCAGCTGCGTGAACGGGACATACGCCTCAACCATCGGGTCTTGGTGGTGTTTCCCACCAGCGGTAGTGCTATCGCCGACGTTCATGAAGCTCGTGTCGAGTGCTTTCACCTCGGTATGAGCTTCTTCGCCATCTTCGGATACCTGATCGCGGACGGCGATACATTCGTCGGCGACGTTCTGGTAGACCTTTCGCCACGCTTGTTGGGGCGTCTTGATGCTCTCGCCACCCGGTAGATACTGTCGGAGGCGGGAGATAGCATCTTCCACCGTCACAAACGCTGGCTCGTCATCCTGCCGGATTGACTCGTCGAAGGTAGCTTTGAGCGCACGCTGCCACACACGGCGGTCGTCCATGTCGAGTTCGTCGGGCAACGCGGGGCCGCTGATCTCGCCTGTGGTGCCAGTGTTGTGGAACGGCGACTCTTCTTTGAGTTCTTCCGCCGACTTGGGCACATCGCCGTAGCGCTCGACTGACCGGCGCTTCATCCCCTCAACATCAACCGCTCTCTCATCGTCAGCAACGATCTCCTGACGTGCGTCTCGCGCTGGCTGAAAGCCGTCAACTTTGTACGAATACGTCTTGTCCTCGTTGTTCGCTGTCCGCCAATATGTTCGCAGCCAGTGCTTATGACGGCCGACATCGGTCAGCGGGTCGGCGCTGTCGAACGAGTGATGGGATCTGATATACTGAGCGTCTTTCTCACCAGTACCATAGGAAACGGCGGTATCGACCTGATTCTGGAGCGCGTTTTTCAGTTCGTCATACAACTGGTTCGACGGGGCCTGGCACGCCAAGATCATGCGGAAGCCATACCCGCCGGAGATTGACAAGAGTTCGTGGACGTTTGTCAGCGGGGAAATCCCTTTATCGAACTCGTCCCACAGCAGATAGAAGCGTGGCGAATCGGGAAGCGTCCTCTTCGCCGTCGCAAACCGCCGCATCAACGGTGTGAGCATGAACCGGGTTTCGTTCTTTGAGAGATGCGGGTCAAGACGGAGTACGCATACCTTCCCCTCTCGGACGAACTCTTGAATGCTCGCTGTTGGATCACGGGCACACAGGAACTCGCGGAGGCCGGCGTGTTGGGTAAGGAGGTCAGTGCGGCCGGCCAAGGGTTCGAGGTCAGCGTCTTCCTTCTCAGCAATGCGTTGGGCGGCTTGACGGACGAATGCAATGCGTTCCTCATCCATCCATTGGCTGAACTGCTCTAGCCCTTCCGACGACGACACAGCGGCCGCGATATCCAACGGGGTGCAGGTCTCGCTCCGCTGTTTCGACAGGCCCGTGATGACCGTTCGGGTGATGCGGTCCATGAGAGCACCCCAATAACTCGTGTCCCCGCCGCCTGCCTCGGCGAATGAAGCAGCCCAATCCTCAGCAAGCGTCTGAATCGCCGACTCATACTCATTCGTTCCTGGTTCGGCATCGGTCGGGATCTCCAACAGGTTGAATCGCACCCGCTTCTCGAACTCGTCGCCCGTGTCGATGAATACGAAGTCCTCTTCGGGGCGGCCCTCGGGCCATTCCTCGATAAACCGATCTTCGTCCGACACTTCATCATCCTCGTCTTCTTTGGCCGTCGCAACGACGAGCGCACCATAGTCGCGGTCGAACACCTGCGACCCGACATTTGTCAACGTCGTTGTCTTCCCCTTCCGTGTCCCGCCGGTAAGCATCATGTGGGCGTCCAGATAATCCTCATAGACACCGACTTCCGTTCCATGCTTGCTGCCGAAACCAAGCCAGAACGGATCGCCCGGCCCGGAATTATCGAGCATTGCGACCTGCTTTTCCGCACGAGATGCTTCGCTCGACAACCCGACATCCTCGAAATCAAAGCGTGGGGTGCGTGGTGGGACGCCTTTGCCGGCCGACGAAAGCGAGTAATCGAACTCTGAGAGCGTCACATTGGCCGGCACCTGACAGACGCCGGCCAGCGTATCCGTCGAAAACACCATCCTTTGATCGGTGTACTCACGGCCTGCCGCCCGCTGGACCATTCGGTAGAGTTGCTTGCTCGACAGTGACGACGGCTCGAACCCCTGTTCGAACTCCGGCGCGTCGAACTCGCTGTACGTGCTGGCGACGTTCGCCACTCGGCGCTTAGCAACCTCCGGGTCGTCCGACACGGCGATGATGCGGATGCAGAAGTGATGGCCTCGCATTCCTTTCTGCGTGTCGAGCAGCTGCTCCTGTGGCGACCGATTCGCCCGCGGCTCCTCAGTGTTGCTACCGGTAAACCGATTCCCGTCCTCACGTTCGCGCTCACGCCGTTGGCGGCGGCGGTCGCGGCGGCGCTGTTTGTCGGTCATCCCGGCCTGCTGGAAGGGTTCGGCGATTTCTCTACCAATTTGTTCCCAATCCATCGAACTGTCGCCACTGTTGCCCTTGCCGGTCACGGAATCCGCTGTCTTGTCGATGCCGTACCACCAATTCAGGCGGTCCCATCGTGCATCGAACACGGCGGGCTTGATGATCGTCTGCACGAGCACGTCGCACGCGGCTTCGTGCGTCGACCCGACCATCTCACGGCCAATCGACTTGAATGGTGAGATGTCGAAGTAGTCACTATCATACCGGAAGTTCTTCACTGGACGCAGCCGGTCAACGTCGCTGGATTGGCGCAGTGAGAGCGTCGTGCCAGCCACATACCGACCAGTACGAGCATCGAGAAACGCTGAGTCGACCTCCTGCATATCGGATTCGTCATAGTAGCTCTCGAACTGTCGTTCTAAGAACTCAAAGCGCTCGCTCGACCGTGAGCCGACCCGCGGCTGCAACAACTCAGTATCATCGGAGTAGTGCAATTCAAACGCAAACGGAGCCGACCCATTCCGCAGGTCGAGCATCCCCGTCGTCGGGTCATGAAGCGAATTGAGGAGCTTTGCGCTACGAACCAACCCATCATCAGTGCCAGTATATGGACGGACTGTCTGGAGGCGTGCATCGCGTGAGCGCTCGTAGAGGTCTTCGGCGAGCATGTCGTCCACTTCGATGGTGGCGGGGCCGGAGTCGCCGAACGGGAGAATTGAGGACAGCCCCATCAGTTCTCACCTCCCTCGGCGGTGGGTGATCCCCGGACACTCACATGAGAGACGGTCCAGTAGGAGAATGCCACGAGAAGCACACCGCCGAGTATGGCAGTCCCCGCCTGCCGGAGTGGTGTCGCCGTGAGAGTCGCCATGATTGGGGCGGGGACCAGTGCTGGTCCAACAACCATGAGAGCGATACCGAGAAGCACGCGATCGAACGATTCGGGAGTGTGGGGATTCATTCGTTGTTACCTCGATCGAAAATCAGCGGACGATTTGCTATCGATCGTGAACTCGTGAGTGTCGTCGATTTCGTTGCTCATGGTTCTGGTTCTGGTTGCTGTTGGAGGTCGGTCGGCTCACTCTCGGCACTGCTCTCGTCGGTTTTCACTTCGTCTGGCGACGGGTTCTCTCCGTTCTCGGTGGTTTCGACGGCCCTGTTCTCGCTCTCGCCGAAGACATCGAGTGTTCGCCGTGTGGTGCTGAATGTGGTAGCCTCGGCAACACCCTCTCGGTAGGCTCGTTTCCCGACGAAGATCACGTCCCGATGGGAGAGTCCGTACACCCGGAGCACCGCGTAGGGCACAGCGATCGGGATCACGACCGTGACACCCACGGTGACGCCGAGTTGGAGCTGCCACGGCACCGAGAGTATCGCAGCCACGCCGGCCACCCCGTAAATTACGATAGCAACAGCAGCGCCGATAGCCAGCATCCCGGCTTGTCGGCCTCGTCGCCGAAGCGCCCGCCGTGTCTCGGAGTTCAACACAGAGTCAGTCTCGGCCATGTGGCGAGTCCCCTGATGGAGTGTTCGATTGCCCGGCAAGCGCCTCGTACTCGGTCCGAAACGCATCGAGCATCGCGGTTTCGAGGTCGGTGATCTCGTCACCGTATTCAAGCAGGGCATAGCCGCCGATCCGGCCGCCGCGTGGCGAGACGACCCCTGCAAACGTACCGTTGCAGAACACCGCCCACTGGCCCGGTTGAACAGTAATCGTGTTCCAACCGGGATAGGTGGTTTCGACCGTCCTCGAAGCATCGAGATCGGCGGCAACGAACCCCCACGTGTCGTCCGTCTCGAAGCGATATTCCCACGCACCGTCGTCGTTCAGGTGCTCGGATGCGGCCGGCTGCTCAGTCGCCTCATACGACACACCGATGGCCTCGCCGATCTGTTCGGCCAGAAGCGCGATTTCGGGGATCGCCGTTTCAGTCCCTTCGATGGTCGCGGTGTTCTCGCTTTTCCTTGGGCGGCTGGTCGTGGGTTCGGTCTCGGAATCCGCCATTAGATGCTCGCCTCCCGGTGATACTGCCACGTGGTGAACTTCGTCGTGAGCTTCGAGACGACGAACAACCCAGCGAACAGTGCCGTAAGCACACCGCACAACGCTGCCAACGAGATACCAAGACGATGCACGACTACCGGATGGGAACCGTACAACGTCCCATAGATCGTCACGAATGCGTAGCTGAGAATCGCCCATTTCAGCGCTCGACTACCCAACCGACGGAACACCCACTGGTGGCGTTGCTGCCGGTCGATTCGTCGCTCGTAGGATGCGCTGGACATCTCAATCATCACCTCCTGCCGTGCCGGCCACCGCACCCTCCGCCTGCTCGTCGACGAGACTGCTCGCGCTCTCGACGATTGTCGCGGCACGGGCACCGCCGATCCCCTTGACATCGGTCAGGGTGCTCTCGTTGGCGGTTGCCACGTCCTCGACTGTCTCGAAGCCCGCTTCACGGAGCATGTCGGCACGGTCGTCACCGATCTCCTGAATGTCCGTGAGCGCCGGCTGGCCGGACTCGTCGGCGGATACTTGCCCGGCTGTATCGGCACTCTCATCAGCGTCAGGACTATCCGAAGACTGCGCTTCCTCGGGCTGCTGTCCGTCGATCTCGGCGTTTTCGCGCTTGTCCGTTGCTTCTGGCGATTCAACGATCGATTTGGATCGACCAAGCGGTTCGGCCGCCTGTCGGCGGAGGAACGCGGCTTTGGTCACGTCAAGGCCCTCGACCTCTGCGAGCGCTGCGTTGTCGGCCTCGAAGAAATCCTCGACGCTCCCGTAGCCTGCTGCTCGAAGGTTGCCCGCCATTCGGACGGTAATGGTACCGTGAATGTCGGTCAATTCCGGGTCCTCGACCGCTTCGCTCTTGTCCTGGTCGTTGCGACCGACTGCTTCACTCACCGAGTCTTTCAGTCGGCTGGCGAACCCAGCCGATTCTTCGTCGGCCGGCCCATCACTCCCGATCTCGCTCTCGGCTGTGGCCGATTCATCACCGTCTGCTTCGTCGGCGGGCGTTTCACCCCGAGCCTGTTCGGGGCTGTCCGTGGCCGCGTCGGCGTCCGTGTTTGCCTCGGTCGGGGTCACGTCCACATCCGCTACATCGGTCGTGACCGTCGTCCCATCTGCGAGCTCGGTTCCGGTGTGGGACTGGTCGGTTCGTGACCCGTGTCCGGCGTCGTCCTGCCCGAGCCATGTCCACTCGGTCACGTCTTTGTCGTCTCGGTCCGTATAGTTGTGGAGATATGCGAGTGGGTCCGTCCCGTCCTCGGCCTCGGTCGGATCGTACTGGTTCACCGCAAATTCACGCGGCGTCAATTTGTCCGTGTAATCCACCGCAAGCCGGTAGCTCCCACCTTTCTGCAACGTCAGCAGCGCTTGGGCGGTCGGTTCACCCGTGGCCGCGTCCTCGACATGGCGCTGTTCTGCATCCGTCAAGTCAAATTCATCCGCCCACTCGTCATTCATCTCTTCGAGGTAGTGCCAGATTTTCACCGACATGAGATTCGTCAGCGTGCTCGCGTCGTCGGTCAACTGTCGCTCGCCCTCGTCGTTCTTCGTGAAGAACTCCTCGACCGACTGAGTGGCCGTTATCATCGAGAGATCGGAGTGCCGTGAGTGCCGATACGCCTGTTTCAGCGTTTCCAACGACGAACTGTTATGGAGCATATAGTGAAATTCATCCATCGCCAATGCCATCGGCTCGTCAATCTCCTTGGCTTGCTCCAGAACCGACGTGAGTAGTGGCCCCATCATCAACCCGGCCGTCACCTCGTTCTCGTAATTTTGGAGGTCCAGATACAGCACGTCGATGTTGTTGATGTCGATGCTGGTCTCTTCCGAGAGATGTTCGAACTCCCCACCCTCCTGAAGCGCCCCCGTGTGTTGATGGAGAATTTTGTCCGCTCTCTGTTCCATCCCGTCTACCGAGGTGTCCACGTCTTCGGCTCCGCTGAGGACGAATTCTTCAGGGTCATTTAACATCTCCAGAAGAATCGGGAACACGTCCTCTTTGAGGGTCGGACTGTCCCGATGGTGTGTGCTCGGGTCCTTGGTGATTTCACGGCGGCTGTAAGCTTCCTTGATTGCGTCCCGCCACGTATCCTGTACGTCCTCGAAGGGGAGGCTCTGGTACTCGTAGAAGCTCCGCACGAAGTCCATTGCCCGACGAATCGCATTCCGATACGGTCCTTCATCGCCGTCTTCATCCAAATCCTCCGGGGGAGTTTCCTCGATTTGGAGTGGGTTGATGCCGGTATTCGATCCGATTTTCACCGTCTGGCCGTCGAACAGCCACGTAAACCCGGCAAATTCCTGTTTCGGGTCGATGATGACCAGCGGCATCTCAGGATTTTTCATCTTCAGCCGCAGGAGCAGCCGCGTCAACGTCGTCGTCTTTCCACTCCCGATCGTGCCCCAGACCCCGACATTGAATCCCGTCTCACGGTTCTGGAGATCGAGGATGATCGGGTCGCCCGTATCCTCGTTCGTCCCGAGTTCGATACCGCCGGGTTCGATGAGATTGCTGGCCGTCCACGGCATGAGGCGGGCAAGCCCGTCGCCGGTCATTTTCGTCTGCCCGCCGAGGTAGTTCTTGCACGCGGGCGCAACCGTCTGATAGCCTTCCTTCGGGTGGTATTTCAGTTCCTTCGCAGCTGCCGACACGTCCTGCATCCGCGCCTGAATCCGCTCGATTGCCGTATCGAGTCTGTCGCGGTCGGGCGCGCGGACCTCGATGTAGGTGTGCGCTGTGTATAGCGAGTATTCGGATGCAGAGATCGTGTTCTGCGTGCGCTTCACATCAGCATATTCCTCGACCGCAGTATCCACGAAGTAATCAGGGATCCACTTGTTGCGTGCCAGACTCTTCACCCGCTGTTTGAGCGAGTCAGCCGAGTCGGCAAGCTCTTGGTTGGCGTTCCGCTTGTTCTCGCCCGAGAAGTGCGTCGTGAGCGTGACATCGACCTTCGGCATCTGGAACGAAACGATGTCATCAAAAAACCCGCGGCACGGTTTTGCGGGCCAATCGCGCACTTCCAGCGTCTTCGTGAAGTAGTCGCCGTCGATCTCGGCACACTCGTCGTGGAGTTTGAACGAGTCCGGGGCGAGCGCTGTCTTGTACCGCCACGCGAGTTCTTCGTCGTCAGCCGCGAGACCTACGAGTGCGTCTTCATTCAAGTCGGCCACTGAGTCGCTTTCTGTGGGCATTGTTCCACCGTCGGTCATCACGGTCCTGTTGTGGGCGAGATCAGCCGAGGTGCTGGTGTCTCCGAGATCCTGATGGCTCTCGTAAATCCGACGGACGGCCCCGACGACGCCACCGCTATCGTCAGCGATGACGAGAATCGGAACCCACCCACCCCCATCACTGAGCGGGTAGCCGTGGAGGTCGCCATAACGTGCAGCCTCATCGAGTTCGGCCAGCGCGACATCATACTCACAGGCGAACGAGCCGAACGCTTCGGCCTCGGCCTCGCGTAAGTGAACAGTGCGACCTTCCAATGGATGAGACACTGACTCGCCGACAGTCCGAACGAACATGCTGCGGAGACGGTCGAACTCCGCACGTGCTAGCGGGTCGTTCTCAGCAACCCACTGACTGAGGGCGTTGACTAGCTCTTCGTCGGGGCTGTGGTCGGTGATATCGGGTTCGTTGTTCATTGGGTATCACTCTCAGATTGCTGGTCGCTCGCTGGTGCATCCGCTTCGTGCATCTCAGATGTCTCATTCATTGACACCGCTCCGCCATCCGCCGTCGCGTGAATCGATGCCCCCGATGAGGGCGTCGATACCGGTGGTGAGCCGGCACGATCGCGGTTCGCAATATGGTGATAGCCTACGTCGTGTTCGGGGTCGCCTGCCTCCTCGCGTCCCGGTACGGGTGAGCCACGAATCGCGTCGGTGAACTCGTCGTGAGCGCGGACGTTCGTTCCACGATAGTAGTCCGCAATCACCTCGCTGAACTCCTCGGCAGGCAACGTGTTCGGGGTGAGACCGTCGATCCGATTCAGTTGCGTTTCGAGCTGGTCAGTCCGGCGTTCGAGTTTCCGAATGAGGGTGGCAGCGTGAGTGTCGGACCCATCGTGCTTCCAGAGCCGGTATTTCTTCACGAACCACCCGAAGCCCGTGATGCTACCGAGACCCCCCGTCTCGGACGATTGGTCGATGACCGCCTCACCCGGAACGATACTCACGATCAAATAGTGCTCTTGAATCCGGTTTGTCTTCTCGTTGAGATTGATGCCCGCCGCCCGCTCATCAGCAATATCAGCCAAAATCTGCTTCCGAACTGCCTTGGTCATCGCCTCCTCACCGCTCCCGCTCATCAACCGATCTGCTTCTGCCTGATACGCTTGCGCGCTGTCTTTCCACTGCGACCGCCGATGTGCGTAATCTGCCGTCCGCGTCGGCGAAACCCACTGAGCCCGATAGTCCACCGTCCCTTCAAACGCATTGGCGACCGCGCGCTCGGCCTTTCTCCGCGCTCCGTCGGATTCCAATCGGAGCGGGATCGCCTCGATCTCCATGCCGGCCATGTACCCCCCATCATCCCGCTTGATCGCGGACTTCCCACGAATCGGCTTCTCGTGCTCAACGAGCGCTTGTGTCGGCGCATACCCCTCCCAATCGAACACGTCGATGTCCTCAACCAACGCGCCAAGCAGGGCCAGCCAGTCGCGCACGACCGGCAGACGAGTGAATCGAGCGAGCAGTGCGTCATTCTTGGGCTGTTCGAGTCGGCTTTCGTCGGGATTACTGTCGTGGATCATCTCTCGTTGGTGTAGGTGTTTTGAAAGAACCGCCGAAAGGTAGCTACGTGGCTCCAAATCGTCAGGGGCGGCAAACGTGGCGAGCAACATGAGACCGGCGAGCGCGAAGCTCCCAGCGATGCCGTAGAGTTGGTCCGATCCAGAAAGATGATCGATCGATACTCGGAAACCCAGCATCGCCGGCAGCAACATGAGAATCAACCATTTCTTATCAATCCCCCAGAGTGTCGGGTCCTCAGTATAGCCAGCGAGAATCTTCTGTTCAGTGCCGGCGTCGGCAACTCGCTCGTGAATGCTGTTGATGAGGTCGCGTGGGTTTTGTTTCATGAATGTTAGTCAGCGAGTTTCGACTGCATCGTGGTTCGGTGCGGCCCGGAGCCATCCTGCTGCTCCTCCGAGAGATACGCCTCGTACTTCGCGTCGGCACTGTTCGGGTCACTGTGCTGGTTTTTGTCCAACTCCCGGACCTTCGCTGCGGTCGTCTCGGGGTTGCTCCCCGCGATTTTCTCGATGTCCGGTGAGGAATCCAGCGACCCCGATTCCGAAAGTCCCGACCGACTCTCACTGCTGGCTTCGATCGCTGCTTCAGCACGGTCGCCTGGACTCGTATTCCCGGTTGCGGTGGTATCGGCGGACGAACTGCCGCTGTCGTCAGCATCGTCACCGCCGATACCAAGCCGGCTCGCCGCGGCCGCTCCTGCCGATTTCGCTGCCCACGCCGCCGTTCCCGGTATCTGGATGAAGAAATACGTCTGAATGATCGGAACGATCACCGCAAGCCCGAACAACGCCAGCAACACGATCATCCCGCCAATCCCATTGGTCGGGTTAATATCGACAATGAGAGCGGCCTTGAGGAAGACTGCCATCGGAATGACCATCGTGAGGACGTTGACGTACTGCCAGAGACCCATGCTCGCGAACTGCTTGGCACGCTGCCACGGCGCGAGATACAAGATGAGTACCAGCACCGGGAACACGTAGGGGAAGAAGTACACGAGGGCAAGGTGCCGCACCGCAAGTTCGACACCCATTCCAAGCACCGACGAAAGGATTCCCCCCGACCCGACGAAGGACGCAGCAGCCGCTCCCACCGCGAGCTTGTCAATACTGGTCACTAATGATTTAAATTCTGCCGATGAGGGACGAAGCCACATCGTGATGTCGTTCACCACGCCGTGCATGAGCGTGATCGTCCCCCATGAAAACGCATACAAGAACAGAAACGTCACGAATTTCGTCATGAGATCAATGACACGGAACCGAGACATGAACGGGTTCACGGTCAACGAGAGACCGAGCACAACCACACCGATGCCGAGTATATAATTCAAGAGCGGATAGAGTCTGTCCATAAGAAGCTGTTCGTGTAACTGACGGTACGACTTATCCGATGAGATACCGAGAACCCGCCGCCAGCTATCGTCAGCTTGTCCCGACACTGTTGCGTTCGTCGCATTCGTCCCGTTCGTGCCGTTCGTCGTATTTGTCCCGTTGATCGGCTCTCCGAAAATCCCGTTCCAGCCATCGTTTTCGGGGACTGGTGTCGAAAAGGAGAGATTATAGACGGTTCCGAGGCTGTCCGCAGCGCCAGTTTTGAATGAGTCCCCCAACCGCTTCAGTTGCCTATCCGTGAGACTGTCAATCTTCGATAGCAAGGGACCATCGGTCGGATCACCATCGGTTGTGACTTCACTCGAAGCGTTTGAAGCGCTCAGTTGGTTTTCGATGATGTTCTTTGGTTTGGTGAACTCATTCGGTCCCATCGCCCCCCCGGAATTGAGGATGCTCTGGATGTTCCCAATCTTCCGGTTTTGTTCGAGTTGTGAGAGATCCCCGCTATTCAGCTCTTGGAGGTCTGAGCGAATCTCTTGTTTCTTGCTGTCTGAGAGATTCGCATACCCGAGATTCTGCCGTTTGAACTCCTGAATCGTCGCATTCACCGGGTCATCAGTCGAATTGCTGGTCGCGTTCGCACCGGCTGCCGACGTGTTCCCTGCGGTTGTGTTCCCGGCAGATCCGTTCGCTTGTGCGGCGACAATACCACTTCCCCCGATCATTCCGACGACGCCACTCATCACCAGCACGCCGACGAGCGCGAGAGCAACGACACGACGAACAGAAAGGCTACCGTCTTGCTCGGAACCGACTGTATCGGACATGAGTGTGGACAGTAAGAGTATCGGTCGGGCGATTACCCGCTGCCTCCACTGCCAGTGTCGCCAGCGCTACACGCGTCCGGGTTGATCGGGCTGTTCTGCCCAGCCAAATCAACCAGTGCCGGCCCCAAGACCAAGAAGACGGTACCAACGAGCACACCGCCGATCAGCGCGTTGCCGATACTGTTTGTCCCTCGGCCTGGGATCATTTTCATGATTCCAGCAGCGATCACCATCGAGAGAATGATCAGCCCGGCACTCCGCTGTATCAAATCGTGGATCGAGCCCAAAAACGACAATGGGCCGCCCTCACACCCTACCTGAGCGGCTGCCGGTCCGCCCATCATCGAAAGCAGAGTGAGCGACAGCAGCGACAGGCGTCTCTTGCGCGTGCTCGTCGCGCGCTTGCCAAGTCCTTCTAGGAAGGTGTAGGAGAGACCTGCGAGCGCTGCGGGCACCGGAGCCTCCCGATAGGCTAATTGAGTGAACGATGCGACACGGTTTTGGACCGACGTAAGTCGTGAATTCGACATGGGTGGTCTCTTTTTCGGGCACTCTCTCGTCTCGTGGTGCCGATACCGCCCCTCTCTCGTAATGCAGGATATGACCTGTGGAGGTGTGTATTTTAAATTACATTGGGAATATAACCCTTGGCGGGGCAGGTAATGACATTTGTGCAATTGAAATTAAAATACACAACGCACAGTTCACATCCTGCATCAGCAGAGAGACGACATATGTGCGAGACCGGAACTGATACCGAATCAGCATCCCTGGCAGACCTCGACCCCGACTTGACCCGTCTGTTTAGAAACCCCAACCGGACTTCACAAGAACTCGTTCGGACGATTTTTGGCCTCAAGCAAGGCGAGATACGCGCGTATTTCGCGCTCACTGCACAGCCTCATAGCTCTGCTAACCATCTTGCCGACGCGCTTGATCAGCACCGACGCTACGCCGCTCGATCGCTTCGCGGACTCCACGATGTTGATCTTGCTGAACGCGAGCAAGAAGTCCTCGATACTGGCGGGCAAGGCTACGTCTATGACCCTGTTCCCGTCGAACAGGTTCAACAGTATCTTCAAAACCAACTGAACGAGTGGGTTGAACACCTCCGCGCTGAAATCGAAACCCTCGACAGCGAAATCGAAGCCGAACTCGCGTGCGATGGCGGCTCAGACGAGTGTTCCTGTGCTTACGAAACCGAAGGCTGATCTATGTTTGAAATGCAACGACGCGCACGAGAGGATAGCGTCGAACTGTCGCGCGAAGACGTGGCGGAGTGGTATGCCGGCTTGCGAGACGCGGAACTCGTCCACTTCCGCGGATGGGACATCGAGAGCAAACCACAGTTTGCCCTCTCACCGACGGGGAAGCAAGTGTTCTGTCCGGCATGCGCTGCTCCTGCGGTGTCTGTCCGGGAATTTCTCACCGACGAATGGGTGCTGGAATGTAGCGGCTGCGAGGCGCTGTGGCCTGCCGGTGCCGACGCGGTGCGGGCGTTCGAGGCGTTTATAGAGGCTTCTGAGCAGTTTGTGTGACCTGATTTACTATGAACAGAAAAGGCCACGTCGGTATGACGCTCCTCGCGTTCGCGCCCGTCGCGCACGTGCTCGCGAGCGATGGGAAACTCCTGCTCGCCGTCCTGTGCTGGTTCGGGATTCAAGCCGTCGAACCCCTACCCGATCAAGATTTTCGCCTCCCGATGCTCACCCATCGCGGGGTGAGCCATTCACTGCTGGGCGTGTTCGTCGTTGGCGGGATTCTTGGCGGGGCTGGTTGGTTTCTCGGCGGACACGGGTTCAAGTTGCTGTATGACCTGCTCTCGACGTTCGTGGGCGTTTGGGACTGGCTTCTCGGGTTGCTGCCGGAGCTTTCAGCATCGATTCTCGCGGGCCTCGTGCCGAACATACCGCCGGACGAGATCGTTACGACGCTCCAGCAGCAGGCCGGAGGGAGTGTGGATCGATCGTCGTTCGCCATATTCGGGTTCTTCATCGGCGCATACGGCGTGCTCGCGCACCTGCTCGGCGACGTGATCACCGTTCGGGGTATTAAACCGTTTCTCCCGTTCTCGGGCTGGCGGTTCTCGGTCTCGTCTCTGCGGGCGGACAGTCCGGTTGCGAACGCCGGTCTGTTCGGAGTGGGTGTGCTCGCTATCGTCGTCGTACTGGTTGCGACCGTACCGGGGGCGATCCTCGGAGCGGGTACGCCTGCCGACCTCTCGCCTGTCGGTGTCGCTGGTGCTCAGGATTCCGGCGCGCACAACGGCTCGGTACAGATCAACGACACACGCACGAACCAGACACAAGTCGTCTTGGAGAGCGTGACGCTCCCGCAGAATGGATATATCGTCGCACAGACCGGCAACGACTCGGGAAATCAGTCGGGCACGGTTGTCGGACATACCCAATACGTCCGTAACGGAACCTTCGAGAACGTCATTCTTGAGCTGAATGAGACAGCTGATGCGTCGTCGAAGCTCTCTGTGACGCTCTATAACGACTCTACCGGCGATGAAACGCTGAATGTCACTGGTGGAATCGCGGACACTCCATACCGGACGGCGAACGGAACGCCAGTCCGGGATAGCGTGCAACTCGGGGCAAACGGTAGCGAGAGCATCGGCCAGAACCGGAACGCTACCACCACTAACGCGACGGTCGAACTCGATAGCACGAACAACACAACTGCGACGAACGTAACCATCACCGAAGCGACCCTTCCAGATGGAGGGTTCGTTGCTCTTCACGGTGAAGGATTCAACCAAAGCGGCACGCTCAGAGGCACCGAGATTGCCGCCTCGGGCTACCTCACACCCGGCACACACCGGAACCTCACTCTCCCGGTCGAGCAAGGCGTTCCGGGCAGTTCCAACGTCTCGCGGCTGAACGATACCAGGGCGAACCTCTCGCTAGTCGCCTACCGGGATACGGACAACAACGCTCAGTTCGGTTACACCGCCTCGAAGGGTCGCAACGACACGCCCTATGAAACGTCAGACGGCGGGCCAGTGTCCGATACGGGCACGGTTGTCCTTGAGAGTAACGTCGAAAGAGTGAATCAACAATCACAGCCAGCAGCAGCGACGTTCTCGTTTGCCGATCAACAGGTGCAACAGCGCGACGGTAACGCCTCTGTCGTCGTGCGGAACGTCTCGTTGGCAGAGGGCGGATTCATCGGAATACACACGGCGGACTTCTTGCCACCGACGCGACAGCCGATCGATAGCGGTCTCGGCCACTCACAGTATCTCACGGCCGGGAATCATTCGAACATCATCGTCCGGCTCCCGCCCGGTTCGTTAGCGGGCAATCAGACGCTCGTCGCGGTGCCGTATCTCGACACGAACGGCAACCAGCGCTACGATTACACCCGTAGTGGCGGCGAGACTGACTATGCGTATATCGAGCAGCAGAACAACTCAACCGTCCTCATCAACGAGACTGCTACCGTTCGCGTACCGCGTTCACTCCGGGCGACATCGCCGGCCTCGACCTCCTCGATCACCTCGACCACAGTCTCGGAAGAGCCGACTCAAACGGCGACGACCGATGGAAACGCGACCCGCGGTGCCGAAGGAGAGCAAAAAGGCCTCCTAAGCGGGTATTCGCTCCTCCAACTCCTTGGTGGCGCTCTCGTAATTGTGCTTGCACCAACCGTCATTAGACGACTGACGCGGGGGCGCTGATTCGATGGCGACAGCGACTGACTCGCCCGACAGCGACGGCACACGGTTGGGATCGCTCACTCGTCGTCAGTTCCTTGCGGGAGCGGCTGGCGCGGCGGCGGTGACGGCAGCACCCACCGCTCTCTCCTCCCCGGCGACTGCTGTCAGCATGGGAGAGAAGTCACCAACCGCCTATGGGGAAGCTCAGATCAGCCTTGACGGGTATCAAGAGCTTGCCTATTCCGAACGAATGCAACAACAGAAGGGGAATGACTTTCAGTTCTCCAAGAAAGTCGATGCAGTCAAAGATCTCGGCTGTGATCCGAACGGTGGCACACCCGTTCAGGACACGCTGAACAGCAAGATCGAGGACGGAATGCTCGTCGTGTTTCCCGGTGGGACATACGCGGCAACCGGCGAGATCAACCCTGGCGCTGACCGATACGGTATCGTCGGGGAGGGCTATCAGAACAGCAAAAAGCCGCCGAAGCTCGGGGAGAATAGCGTCGTTTTCACGGTCGAAACCAACCAACCGATCAAGCTGTTCAATTTCGGTGCCGCAGAAGCTCTTGTCGGAAATTTCGTCATCGATCAACGAAAGCGGGCCGCCCACGGAGGGGTAACAGCGCGCTCGTCTGGGAACGTCCGTGTCCGCGACGTTCGCACCGTCGGCGCACAGACGGCGGTCGGGAATGGCGATAGCACACCGTTTTTCTTTGAGCCGTTCGCTGAAGGCAAAGACTCGCTGATCGTCTTCGAGCGATGCATCGCCCGCGGCGGCGGAATCCCCGGCACGAAAAACACCGGCGCGTCTGCGGGTATCGGTATCTTCCAGCGAAACGGCGCAGCGGGGCGTATCGTACTCAAGGACTGTGTTATCGAGAACATGGCCGACAACGGCGTGTACGGTGCCCGAACGACAGCGGAGGTCATCGTTCTTGGCGGTCTCTACCGCAACAACGACGTGTCACAGGTGCGTGTGAACGGTGACGCGCAGGTTGATGGTGTGGACATCGTTATCGACGAGGAAAACTACACCGGCCTCAAGAGCAAGTCCTACGGGCGAGAGCGTGGGCCGGGCTGGCCGGCGACGAACGGCCTCAAACTCGAAACAGATTCTGCCGGTTCGGTGACTGCTGGAACGGTAGTGAGAAAATGCGACATCCGGGCGATCTCCGTTGCGGATGAAAGCAGCATCGGCGGACTGGTCAACTTCTTCGCCTCAGCGGGGGGCGCAACGCTCGATAACTGCCGATTGACGAACAACGTCCCCGGAACGACAGGCATCATCGCCAGCAACCCGAGCAACGCACCGAGTCAAGTGGGGATCACCGTCAAGAATTCGGTGATCCAGGGCAACGGCGCGGGCCAGAACGCAGCCGTGAATATCAGTAGTCGCCCCCGCTCCCTTGTGAAAAATACCTGTCTCAGCTATCCCGGTGCGAGTCGGGATGATATTAAGGGTGCAGGTACGTCCAACGTGAGTTTCGTCGAGTGTAAGAGCGGAAGCGGTCTCAAAGCCCCGCAGCAGGTCGGGAGTGAAGGGAATCTGAGTTCGCTGCCTGCTCCGAGCGTGAGCTACAACAGGTCTGGTGCTGCTGTCGGGAGCGGTTCTGGCGGAGGGCAGGAAGGGCCGAGAAAGGGCGTGCTTCTCGGGGTTGTGAATGGGTTTTTCATATTGCTACTCCTGCTGGTCGGGACGTTCGTGCTGTTCGTCGGAGGGATTCTCGGTGCGCTTGGTGCTCTCGTTTCGGTGATCGGCGGCGACTAGCGGACGGGCGTGTAGTATTGCCGCCGCCCATCCTCATCATGATAGACGAGTTCACCGTCGGGAAGGTGCCAGAGCACCGCTGCCGACCCAAGATCACCGATCGCGCTCGCGGAATTACCGAGTGCGATAACCGCTGCTGACGCGATGAGCCAGAGGTGCTGGCCGGCGACGAGCACGACGATGCTTGCTGCTGTCAGCCCTACCAGCGGCGTGAGCGTGATGGCGAGCGATTCACCGCGTGACTGGAACTCGCCATACGTGAGGATTTCCGGCGACCAACTCAGCGGGTGGTCGTACTGAATCCGGACTTTGGTTCGTAACCCGAACCACCGTCCAGCGAGCGCGTGCAGTGCTTCATGCCCGACGAGGAGAACGCCGAAGGTTCCAACGATCCACCCGAAGTAGGTCCCCCACTCACGGGCGGTATCCGGTTGGAGGACTTCTCGAATGATGCGGCCGATTGATCCGGGGCCATGCACACCAATGACGAGTGCGGGCACGCCGACGAACACGCCGACAAGCCAGAGATACAGCACTGCCGTGATGTACCACGGTTGGTTGTACTCGAGATCATGAAATCGATAGCCCTCGGGCGGCGTTGGCGGCCACTCATCCACTGTCATTGTCCTCCAAACGAGTCGACCATGGGATTTCACCCCGCCGAGAGAAACCCCGAACGGTCATCGATCAGTCTCAAAATCGGTGAGTCGCGTCGAGTGTGCTGAATCTGCGGTTTCGGGGGAGAGTGAGACGAACTCTAAGCCTTCGGTTGTCAACAATTCCTCGGCCCGCTGGGTTACTGACGGCGCGACCAAAATGCCCCTGACGGTCCTCTCGGCCGAAAGATCGCGTTCGAGTGCGTCGACGTAGCGGTTCAACTGTCCCGCGGCGTCGGGACCCACACGCCGACGTTTGAGTTCGACGATGGTCGGGGTGTCGTCGGCGTCTTTCCCGTAAATGTCGACTGCGCCGGCAGCGGTTTCGCGCTCGGTCATCTGGGGTTGAAATCCGGCTTCGAGCACGTCGGGGTCAGCGAGGATGCGCTGGCGAAGGTCTTCTTCGCTTCCTTCAAGTGAGAGATCGGAGGCGTCGTCCAGTTCGACGAGTGAGACTTGATCGAGTGTGTCGAACGTGATCGTGACCTCCTCATGCGGTGTCGTGCGGGTGCTCTCGACGATGAGCCGATCGTCGTCGAGACAGGCGGTGTGGGTACAGCCGGGTGGTTGCCAGTTGACCGGGGTGCGCTGCTCGTCGCGATGGACTAAGAGCGTGCCGTCGGATTTCAGAATGACTAATCGGTCGCCCGGCGGAAGGTGACTCGTTGCGCGCCCCTCGTAGTCAACCTCACATCGCCCGACGAGAGTCAGCATGCCACTCTGCTTGAACCCGGTTTCAAGCAGGTCAAGCGCGTCCTCAGACTCCGGAGCGGTGAGTGTGGAAACGGTCATGGCTGAGAGTGGGTTTCGCGGGCGTCACTCGTAACAGTCGAACGCGGTCTCACGGTAGGCTTGCTCTGTGTCATCGTGCTGGGCGTGCTCAACGGCCGCACGTGCTTCATCAAGCAACGAGCGGGTACGGGAGAGGTCGCCGCCGTGGAGCGCGTCGATCGCGTGCTGGCAGGCTTCGACCGCGTGATGGTGGATGTCGTCAGTCATACGTCAGTCTGGATGTATCGTGCGGCTTCGTCTGCGATCTGATCGACCGTTTCGGTAGTGATGCGCCCGAACTCGTCACGTAGCATCTCTTCTTTGAGCGTGACTGGGTTCCACGGTGACACGAAACTTTCACGCGGCAACCCACCCTCAGCGAACGCTGGCGAAATCGGGATTGCCCTCTCTCGGTGAGTCGTAGTCACGACGATACCGACGGATTCGTTGTCGGGGAATGGATGTCCAGTCGTCGCATCTGAAACAAGAACGAACGGCCGGATTGGTGTCTCACCGAACGGGTCAGTAGCTGTGACGACCGTGCCACGCGACGGGATCATCCCTCGTCCTCAGTGTCGGTGGGACTGTCGTGATCGGTGGGCGTCCATGCATCCTGTTCGGGGTCGAAGTCGTCGGCCCAATCGGGGTTTTGGGCGTACCAGTCATCATCGTAGGTGTCGGCAACCGACTGGAGTCCAGTACTGGCTGCTGAGACTGACGCAAGCCGGTCATCGTCAGCGATGATCCAGTAGCGGTCACGGTGACGGACGAGATCATGACTTTCGAGCCGTGAGAGAACTTTCCCAAGACTCCCGCGCTGAATCCCGGTCTCGTCGGCGAGTTCTGTCTGTGTATAGGCTGTTTCGGGGTGCTCCAGAAGGAACTGGAGAACCGTTCGGGGTTGCGTACTCGGCCCGAAGGGGATACTCTGGCTCGGTTCGTGCTCGAACTCGTCCCGACTGATCGGCATCTCGTATCGACCCCTCTATGTCATAGAAAGTCACAGATAGTCATAAAACTGTTGGGCTGGACTCGTTGGGCTGGTTAGCGGCGACTGAGACTGTGTGCTGTCTTGGTATACCGATCGGATTCGGCGAGTGCTCGTGGTTCATCGCGTCTCTCGATTCCAGCGATGCACCAGCGAATCACGATCTACCCACAGATCATCGGTTAGCTCCCGCTATCTGATGAGGGGCTCTTCTTCGTCGATCGTGGCGAACGAAGGACAGAGCGCTATGAAGGCCGCTGATAGCCAACTATCCGAGATGGCCTGTCGGGGGAATCTTTACGAAGACGGGAGTGATGCATGCTACTGTGACACAAGATACGATTCAGATCGACGACGATCCGGAATCGGAGACTGAGGCATTGGGGACACTGCCGAAACCGGGGGTCTACTGTGGCACGGAGTAGTTCGACAGCGGTGCCATCACGCTGCCTGAATTGTGGGTTCGAAGCTGCTGCCGGTAGTGATGAGTGGGACTCAATTGACTCGCCACCGCTGGGAACGATGACGCAGTGTCCCGACTGCGGAAGCACGAACGTGATGAACCGGGAGTAATCGATAGCGTCGTCGGTGAAGGCCGCAGCCGCTTTGTCAGCGTTGGTGTTGCTTGCTCGTTCTCGTCCCGTCAGCATCAGCCACCATCTCGATCCTCGTCGCAGATTGAATGCCGATTCCCACCCCTGATCCTGTTCTCAGTCCCGTTTCTGCGGACTGGATGTCGTCTAAGACGACGATTCGTGGCCGGTGGAGGGTGCCAGCAGATTCACTTTCACTCCTCTACCCGGATGTTTTTGGGTGTTAGTCGCCAACCGCAGGCGTCTCCCATCGAACACACATGGAGGCAGGACGATTCCAACTCATGCCCGATCTCCGTTCACACGCCGAAGACATCCACGACCAGTTCGCCGACCAGACCGATCTCACCGTCGACGAGGTCGAAGACCGCCTCGATACGCTCGTCACCGACTATCAGGTCCCCATCGACGAAGCTCGCCGGAGCGTCACCAGCACCTACTACGACGAGGTAGAGGTCGATCAGGACTCGCTCGACGACGCCAACGAACACCGTGAGCTCGACTCGATCCAGACCGCCGAAGAGTGGATCGACATTACCGCAAAGGTAGTCGAGCTGTGGGAGCCACGTAGCGATGCGATCGGCCAGGTCGGCCTGCTGGGCGATGCCAGTGGACGGATCAAGTTCACCGCGTGGGCGAAATCCGACCTCGACACGCTCGAAGAAGGCGAAGTCTACCACCTCGAGAACGTCGTCACCGACGAATACGAGGGCCAGTTCTCGGTCAAACTCAACCGCACCACCACGATCGAGCAGGCCGACGAAGAGATCGAAGTCGGCGACAACACTACCGAGATCGAGGGGGCGCTGGTCGACATGCAGAGCGGGAGTGGGCTGATCAAGCGGTGCCCCGACGACGACTGCACGCGGGTGCTCCAGAACGGCCGGTGCTCGGAGCACGGCGAGGTCGAAGGCGAGTTCGACCTTCGTGTGAAAGGCGTGATCGACGACGGGCGCGAGGTCCACGAGACCATCTTCAATCAGGAGATGACTGAAGAGCTCGCAGGCATCTCGCTCGACGAGGCGAAAGAACGTGCGATGGACGCGCTGGATACCTCCGTGGTCGCCGACGATATCAGCGAGACGATCCTCGGGAAATACTATCATATCGAGGGGCCAACCCTCGGTCGGTATGTCCTCGCCAACGAGTTCGAACAACTGGGTGCGCGCTCGGATGCTGAAAACGTCCTGATCACAGCGAGGTCGCTGTAGATGAGTTCGAATGGGAACGGTGCTGACGATGGAGATGCGGACACGAGCTCGTCCGGGAACTCAACAGCGCAGACAGGACGAGAGGTCGCCCGACGGGTGTTCGCGCGGGAGTTCAACGACGCGACCTATATGTTCAAAGAGTCCGACGACGAACTCGCGCCGAACTACACGTTGTTGCCGACGGGCGAGCGGGCGAATCGGTTGTCGCTCATCCCGACACATCGTAACACAGCAGTTTCTCGAACCAGTCGTCTGGTGAGTTGAGTTTCAGTCCGAGGAAGCCGAGGTATTTCTGGAGGTGGTGCTTCGAGACGCCTCTGAACTTCGCCAGCCACTGGCGAAGGNGAGTTGAGTTTCAGTCCGAGGAAGCCGAGGTATTTCTGGAGGTGGTGCTTCGAGACGCCTCTGAACTTCGCCAGCCACTGGCGAAGGAAGCTATGGCGGTTCTCACACGTGTTTGTGTGGGCATCACCGATTACGTAGGTATCGGAGTGGGTGACGGCCAGATGGCCGTCCACCCCCTCCTTGTCTTCGATGTCGTCGTAGATCGTGTAGCCGTCGGTGCAGAGAATGACGCTTCCGTCGCCGTATTNGACGGACGAGTGTCAACACTGGCGGTTTGTCTGATGCGAAGGTTCCGCGTCCCTTTTTTTGAGTCCGCGCTTGCGTGGATTTCCATCCTGGTTTTCGAGTCCTTTCTCACCAGCTGTGACGTAGACCTCGTCAGCTTCGCACACGTCGTAGAGGTCGAACTCGTCGATATCACCGCTGACGTCCTGGATTTTGTGGACAAAGTTGAGGACGGATTCGTAGTCTCGATCGAGGTCCCGAGCGATCTGAGCGGTCGGCTCAGATCGCATCTCCTTGACGATGTAGAACATCTCTTCGAGTCCGAAGCGATGTTGCCAGAAAATCGTCTTCGTGAGGTCGCTGAAGTAGGTCTCGCAGTGCTTGCACCAGTACTGCTGGGCGTCCTTGCCGGTCGTTCCGCGTTTGACGACGGCGTCATCTCCGCAATGGACACACGTCACCGTCTCGCCGAAGCGGGCGAGACGGAGACGTTCAAAGCATCGCTCACGCGGTGGAAGGAAGACCTGAGCTGACTCTTCGTCCATCGTTGGCCGATGTTTGATCCGCCAGCGGAATTGGCGTTACGATCTATCGAGATGAGCGTCGGTTGTTTTTCGTGGGGACGCTCACCGAGACCGAAGATGTCGGGTCCGATTCGGAATACTGGCAGGGTCGCGTGGTCGATCCGACAGGCACGTTTTACGCGTACGCTGGTCAGTATCAACCCGAGGCGGCGAACTCACTCCGGAAGATCGAGACGCCGGCGTACGTCGCGGTGGTGGGCAAACCCCGGAGCTACGAGACCGACGAGGGCGATACCAATGTCGCAGTCCGTCCGGAATCGATCAATCTGGTCGAAGAGACGATCCGGGACCGGTGGGTGGTCGACGCTGCTGAGAAGACGATCGACCGACTCCAGAGCTTCGATGCGGAAACCAACGACTACGCCCAGCTGGCGCGCGAGGAGTATGGTGGGGCGATCAGTGCCTATCAGGAGGGAGCGATTGCGGCGCTGGAAAGTCTCGACACCGCGGACGAACCTGCCGACGAAGACACGGGAGAGAGTGAAGCGTCACTCGGAACCGAAGCGGACCAACCGTAGCGCCCTTCGGAGGGAATTCAGTAATGCCATTCACACAGCTGCGAGCGGTGTTTGCGAGCGGGGACGAAGAAGAGCCGCCTGCGTACGAGTGTCTGTCGTGTGGAGCCTGTTTCAGGGTCCAACGCCAGGTCTGTCCCGAGTGTGGTGGGTACTCGATCGAACGGACGGACTGGGATCGATAGGAGTTCATCGATGAGTGACTTCGCTCGTCTCTCGCACTACCAGACCCTGCTCGCTGCTATAGGGTTAGCACGGATTTTCAGAGTTCTCACACCACAGGTTGTCGACTTGTTGAAATCGGCGTGCGAGATACAGGGCGCGTATCTTGCANTAGGGTTAGCACGGATTTTCAGAGTTCTCACACCACAGGTTGTCGACTTGTTGAAATCGGCGTGCGAGATACAGGGCGCGTATCTTGCAAGCACAATCGAGTGATTTCTGTTAGCGACGCTCGCATAGTGATCACGTAGATGGTGGCGTGATCTATTATATCGCGCACCCTCTATCTCCTCATTACGATCATGGACGAAGAGCATTCGCTTGAAGAACCCATCCGCACGACGATCTGTGATGTCGATGTGCAGTTCCGTATGACGTCAGCGAAGGACGATCGATCCATTTCCGATATGGCCGAAGGATCAGCAGATGAGATATTCGAGGATATGTTCACTGAAATGCACGAGGGCGATGTTTTCTTCGAGATCGGTGCTTACATTGGAATCTTCAGCTGTGTGATCGGACAAAAGTCTCCCGGGATTGGCATCGCCTGTTTCGAACCTCATCCCCATACACGGGAGACCCTAAAGAAGAATCTCCAGTTGAATG
>NZ_AOME01000109.1 GCF_000336935.1 Halococcus salifodinae DSM 8989
TCGTGATCCTGTAGCCATTCCGCGACAGCCAGTGCGTTCTCGCTGTGGCGCTCCATCCGCAGTGGCAGCGTCTCTATCCCCTGTAACGTTTGCCAAGCGTCGAACGGAGCCTGCTGGTTGCCCAAATCGCGCATTCCACGGGCGATCGCAGCATAGGTGAACGCTTCCTCGCCGAACGTCTCCACGAAATTGACGCCGTGGTAGGCAGGGTTGTCTTGAGCGAGNGTCGTGATCCTGTAGCCATTCCGCGACAGCCAGTGCGTTCTCGCTGTGGCGCTCCATCCGCAGTGGCAGCGTCTCTATCCCCTGTAACGTCTGCCAAGCGTCGAACGGAGCCTGCTGGTTGCCCAAATCGCGCATCCCACGGGCGATCGCAGCATAGGTGAACGCTTCCTCGCCGAACGTCTCCACGAAATTGACGCCGTGGTAGGCAGGGTTGTCTTGAGCGAGNCCACGGGCGATCGCAGCATAGGTGAACGCTTCCTCGCCGAACGTCTCCACGAAATTGACGCCGTGGTAGGCAGGGTTGTCTTGAGCGAGTTCGGGATACTTCTCGGCGTGCTCGGCCCACGGGAACGTCCCACCGTCGACGACGACACCACCGACGGTCGTGCCCGAACCGTGGAGCCACTTCGTCGTCGAGTTCCACACGAGATCGGCACCGTGTTCGATCGGACGACACAGCGCAGGCGTCGCGAACGTGTTGTCGACAAGCAGCGGGACACCACGATCGTGGGCGATATCCGCTACGCGCTGGATGTCCGGCGTATCGAGCGCGGGATTGCCGATCGTCTCGAAATGGACGTAGGCGGTATCCTCGTCGATAGCGTCGGCATATGCCTCGTAATCGAGCGGATCGACGAACCGGGTGGTTATCCCCCGCCGTTCAACCGAGTGGGTGAAATAGGTGTACGTACCGCCGTACAGCGACGAGCCGGTAACGATGTTGTCGCCCGCGGCCGCGAGCAGGAACGTGGTGAGATCGAGCGCGGCCATCCCGGACGCGGTAACAGCGGCTCCAACACCGTTTTCGAGCGCCGCAAGGCGGTCTTGCAACGTTTCGAGCGTCGGGTTCATCAACCGGGAGTAGATGTAGCCCGGCTCTTCGAGCGAGAACTGGGCGGCGGCATCTTCGGCGTCATCGAAAACATAGGAACTGGTTTGGTAGATCGGTGGTGCGCGGGAACCAGTTGCGGGATCGGGGTCTTGCCCGGCATGTACTGAATCGGTCGCAAGAGAGCGATCTTCTGTATTATCGGCCATACGCATCTAAACCAAGGCAATCGCCATGATGGTACGTCTAAAGGCTAACATTGCCGATGTCAATGACGCACTCTCAGTGCCCTCCCATACTCTCCAAGAAGCACTCAGAAGAGTTGCCGCTCGAAGCCATTTCGCCATTCCATTCAGTCCCAGAGACAGACGCTTCCGATCCTTACGATGAGCGAGAGTCGTAAGTGACGCCGCTGGTATCGGGGTCGGTTGCGACACCCGAAATATCGGTTCTCACTGCTCCATACGAGTGATTAAGCGACTCGAACCAGTGTGGTCGGTGTCAAAAATGCGAAAACCCGGATTCGAACCAGTAGAGTTGCTGTGATTAGTCGTTCGTCGCCGTGTATCCTGCTTCGTCGGGACTCTCGACATCGACGCTCCCGGTAAGTTCGGTGTAGGGGTAGGGCATACCGATACCTTCGGCGTCGAAGCGTTTCTTGACTGCCTCGGTGAACGTGGCGGCGGTTGGTGCGTAGCCGGTTTCGTTGGGGTTGATCCAGACACGTCCCGAGAGCACGACCGCGGAATCGCCGAGACTCGTGACGGGCGCGGCGGGTTCGGGTTCGGTGAGCGCACCATCGAGTTTCCGTGCCTCGTCGAGAATTGCCGCGCGAGCCGCCTCGATATCGTCGTCGTACTCGATGCCGAAGTCCACGCCGACTCTGAGCTGATCGTTGCCCGTCGGATTAGTCACAACGGCACTGGCGAGATCGCTATTCGGGACGGTGACCTCTTCGTTGTCGAACGTATCGAGTTTCGTGACCCGAAGTTGAATCTCCCGGACGACACCAACGTTGCCGTCCCATTCGATCCAGTCACCCACTTTGAATGGCTCGTCCTGGATGATGAATATTCCCGCAACGAAGTTCGAGATGAGGTCCTGTGCAGCGAACCCGACCGCGAGTGCGAGCGCACCGGCGAGCGTCGCGAACGCCGCGAGCACGACGCCAGCGCCAGCGATGGTGGCTGCGATCACGATCGCAAGCACAGCCATAATCGCGACCACAGTGCTCACCACGAGTCCTGCAATCGTCTCGTCGACATCGCGGCTATTGAGCGCGGCGTTCAACATCCGGACTACGATGGCCTTGCCAACGTAGTAGATGATGACGAACGAAACGAGGAACAGCACGATCGTCACGGCGGCGTTGATGAGTGCCGGTCCGTACTGATTCAGCAACGACTGTGGGTCGAGTGAAAACCCCTGCTGGAGTGGTATCATAGGATCCGCCCGAGTAGATAGACGAGGAAATAATCAACGTTGCGATTTCTATACGATATCTCGGAAGAATAGAGATTGATGAGGTCGATGCACGAAATCTTTGAATCACTCGCCGAAAACGAACTCCTCAAAGACGGAACCAACTGGCCGAAAAGACCAATGGTGAGGAGCACTATCGTGCGACCGACGGAATGGATGATGAATCAGATGGAAAAGTGAAAAGAAGCGATAGCAGGCTTCTCTGTTGTGACCAGTGCAACAGCTTGTATCCTGCCAGAACCACCAGCGATGGAAGCCTGGCTCCGATGAGTGCAACCCAGTGCCAAAATTGTGGCAACGACCAGTTTGTGCAGGTTACACTCCACGACGACCAATCATCACATGCCTGAATGCCAGAACTGCGAAGCGTTCGTCACCGACCAGTATGTCCGGGTGTTCGCACCTACTGGAATGGAATCAGTACGCGTCTGTCCGAATTGCCCAGGGAAAGTCCGCGACGGGGCTGACGTCCGTGATGCCCGATCACCGCGACACTGACGGCCGTTATCGAACGGCCAGATACGGCTGTCCGGTCAGTGTCAACCGTAACACCGCTCTGAAATCGAGTGACGCCATTCAGAGATTGGATACTGTCGGACGAGCATGTCCCTATAATTCACACGTTCTGCCCACAGATACATCATGACCTCACAAGCGACCGAACCTATCAACAACGCGCGCGAGCGTGTTGAGCAAGAACAGGCCCGAACACAGGTCGAAGAGCGCGCATTCCAGCGGTTTCATACCCACGTTGCCGATATCGAATGCAGNGAGCGTGTTGAGCAAGAACAGGCCCGAACACAGGTCGAAGAGCGCGCATTCCAGCGGTTTCATACCCACGTTGCCGATATCGAATGCAGCCACTCCCAGAACGAGGCCTGGGGGCAACCACAGAACTCAATCTGTGTACACCCCAATACGGAACCCGGCGGAGCGATGGTCGAACGAATCAAGGATGCTTTTCAGGAGACGCTACTGGATACCAATCACTACGACGACGAGTACAACGACGCCTCGATCTATGAAACCATCGCGGCAGAGTTCGGGCCAGCCATTGCCCACGTCCTCAGGCAGAACACCCACATCTCCCCGGACCTCCAGACGACGATCCTTGATGCTGCAGAGCAGGCGTCTCGCGAGCGCAAAGCGTTCTCGATGTGGCTCGATCGAGAAGCCACCTCGCTCGCGGAAGCTGCCGATCAACTGTGCGAAATTGACGCTGCTGTCTCCGAATTTGCTAATTCACCATTTGAAGGGTGGTCCGCCAGGGAACTCAGGGCCGCTCGTGACCGACTCTATACGCTTGAACACGACTGCGATATGCTCGCCAATCAACGCCAAGCGTTCCNGAGCGTGTTGAGCAAGAACAGGCCCGAACACAGGTCGAAGAGCGCGCATTCCAGCGGTTTCATACCCACGTTGCCGATATCGAATGCAGTCACTCCCAGAACGAGGCCTGGGGGCAACCACAGAACTCAATCTGTGTACACCCCAATACGGAACCCGGCGGAGCGATGGTCGAACGGATCGAGAACGCCTTTCAGGAGACGCTACTGGATACCAACCACTACGCCGACGAGTACAACGACGCCTCGATCTATGAAACCATCGCGGCAGAGTTCGGGCCAGCCATTGCCCACGTCCTCAGGCAGAATACCCACATCTCCCCGGACCTCCAGACGACGATCCTTGATGCTGCAAAGCAGGCGTATCGCGAGCGCAAAGCGTTCTCGATGTGGCTCGATCGAGAAGCCACCTCGCTCGCGGAAACTGCCGAACAACTGTGCGAGATCGACGCTG